>SLQI01000228.1 GCA_007131535.1 Balneolales bacterium
CCTCCAGAAGGTGCTCTTTTTATATCCCATAAAATCCGCCCACTCGTTCACGGTGGCGATTTTATCCAAGTGGGCATTCAAAACGTTTAGTGCCTCAGATATAGGGATGCGTTTTTCACCAACTCCGTCGCTTTCGCATTGCGGTACCAATGCATGCACTGCAGATAGGATATCGCGCATCTGGCAGTTTGTTTTGTGCATGACACCATCCACACCCGCTTGGCGCACCTGTTTGAGAACATTGGGATCGGTCTCGCGGGTTAAAATCAACCGGGCGGTTTCGGGTGCTTTTAAAGAGATTTCCCGGGCTATATGTATGCCTTCATCCGGAGTCGGCATACCCAACTCCATGATCATTAAATGGGGGGGGGAATTATGAATAGCCTTCATAATATCATCCGGTCCACAGTGGTGGTGGCGCACGGTCGCACCCGCTTCGGCTAATAAATTCCTCAGCGATTCTGCCGTAAGCGCCTCAGGATCGGCAATATCAATTATTCCCACCAACGGGAAGCCCGTCACATCTTTTGATGAATGATTTTCAAACATGATCATACTCTTTGGGGTTTACCTCAACCAGCAAGGTCAAAACATAAATAAATTAACATTTTTGAAATACCATGCAATTAATATTTTGATTACGTAGACCCGAGGCCACCCTCTACCCTTTCTTTTACTCATCCCCCACTCATAATCTTCCTCTTAATCTCATTTTCCCCTTGACTTTATTTTGCATGGAGGCATACCAGCCGGCAGTTTTATTCAAAAACGCCGTCAGGTCCTTCGGGCGCTGACGGGTTTTGGTGTGGTATTGCTCATACTCATTTGCAGTAGTTGAAATCCTGATCCCAATTCTTCCAGTGTGACAATAATTTTTTGGATCTGCTAACCACTCACCTTTCCCATTTTGTAACAGTAGTATCCGATACCGTAAAAACATAATCTTCAGTTACATAGGCTCTTCCAATACTTTCTGATAATCTCAGTGAGTACTGATAGCTTCCATCTTCTGTGCTATAGGCGTCTATCACACCCACCTCTTCATTGGAAGATGCCTGCAAGGAGTGGATATAAATATAGTCATCGGTTGCATTCAGGCTTTCGGTTGTAAAAGGAGCGTTTGGATCTATTCCCCGTCCGCCCTCTTCGGTATGGAACACTTCCGGATAGGGCACATCATCAAGCGTTTCTACGTAAAAATTTACTTCGCCGTCTTTTTGAAACGAAGCCAGAAAACCAGCTCTGTTTGGAGTGTAAATGATGTTATTTGATTGATCAGTGGTTAATTCCCCGGATAATGCCAAAAAATTGGCTTGTTGATCAGGCAGCAGCTTGCCGAATTCTTCAACCTTATTACCCTCCTTATCGAATACATAAATCAAATATTCATCGGACCCGGAGGGAAAAACTGCTATAAGATCATCGTTTAACAATGTGAGCCTATATGGCAGGGGATTCGTCCGGATGTGGCCTTGATGCCGGGCATCATTATCAAAGTAGGTGATTCTTCCATTAGGCGGATCGGCAAACCAGATATGGTCATTTTCATCAAGAGAAAACGAAGTTGGATTTTGCATCTCACCGGGGCCTGCTCCCCGTTCGCCACCAAACTCTTGTATAACCCCTTCTTGATTTATTTGCCTGACGGCTCCAATACTCCAGTCAAATACATAAACATCTTCTGATCTACCGACCTGAAGATTGTACGCATTATAGACAACATCTTCCGCTTCATAGACTTTGTTGTCCCCGATATCTACAAAATTTCGCTCCTCAGTTTGTTGAGGATCAGGTTCCAGAATGTCGTTTGTATGACTTAAACCAGTATTCACTGATAGAGTTGTACCAAATAACGATAATATTACTGCTATTTTCATTTCGTTTTTGTTTTTTTTTAAAAAAAGTATAAAAGAATAGGGTAACTACTTCAAGGTAGCTACCCTATTTTTTACAGCCTTATAATTTACCCATTACCATCATCTTCTTCATCGTCATCTTCGCATTCATCATCCACCTCACAGTTATAAGTGTAGCACATACCATTTTCGGATGTCTCATAGCACTTGTGGGGTCCTCCGTCACAACCAAAATCATTACAGGTTCCTAATACTGAAACATTGGATGTTGATGAGGTACCTTCACTCGACACCTGCATTGCCATTACAGTTTCCTCAATGCTACTCATGCAGCTTTGAACACCAACTTCCGAGATATTACTTTGAGAAACTTCACTACCTTCAAAATCTTTTTCAATCTCAGAAGCATGAAGACTCAGAGCTAATAACCCTGTAACTAACACACCAATAATCGTCCACGAGCTTATTTTCTTCATCATAATTATCTCCTTTTGTTGATTATTATCATTACAGAAGCATTATACTTCCTTAAATACAAATCTAATCGCTCCCGACCATTCATCAACCATAAATTTGTCCTAAGGATTTGTCTCATTATTTGTTTTACCCTCCACTCGCTTTCTCAGCTCACTAAAGGAGGCTCCGAATAAAGCACGAGCTACCTGGTAAATATATTCACTGTTAGCATACCCCAGCTTTTCGGCAAGCTCCTGCGCCGGAACGCCGGGGTTGGCCTGCAGTAACTTCCAAAACCGTTCTTTTTTTACCCGGTTTAATGTATCACGGGGAGCTGTCTTATAATGAGATGTATAAAGCCTCCAGAAGGTGCTCTTTTTATATC
>SLQI01000260.1 GCA_007131535.1 Balneolales bacterium
TGGCAGAACCCCCAACCTTCTGATCCGAAGTCAGACGCTCTATCCGGTTGAGCTACGGGCGCGTATTTGGGTAACCGCAGAGGGCGCTGAGGATTTCACGGAGGACGCAGTGTAGTATATTACTTTCTATAATCCTCGGTGACCTCTGTGGTTTTAATAAAAGAACATTCGAAGATACTGAAACGACAAGGTGCCGGTCAAATTGGATAAATCTTTAAAAAATTTTGTACACCCGGGAGGATTTCGCGGAGCGAACACAGCGAAGCTTATATACTATTCCCGCTGTAGTTAATCAAACACTCGGCATTGCCGTTACAGAGTTATGAAATATACGAAACTCAGCAGAATTTCGCATTGGAGTTTTGGTAATTGAGTGATTAAGGTAAGTGGGGTAATTAAGGTATTTGGATGGCTATTGAGTTATGCCCAATCTGCGCAATCTGAACTAACTACCCAATTACCTGAGTTGCATTTGCACAGCTATAGATTGCTAATGGCTCCCAAAACCCATCAAATTGCCTTGAACTGAACCTTCTCAGGCAGTGAATCCCCTGCGTGATAGCTGCCACCAGCACCCTTGAACTTTGAACCCTTAAACCTTGAACTACCATTAACCCTCCCACAGTCAGAAAACCCCCAATTACCCAAATTACCTTAATCCCTTAATCACCAAAATCACCTAACTCACAAAATAAGCATTGCATCCCCGAATGAGTAAAAGCGGTATCGCTCACGGATGGCGTGCCGGTAGAGTTCCATCATTTCATCATAGCCGGCAAATGCACACACCATCATGAGCAGGGTACTTTCAGGCAGGTGAAAGTTGGTCAGCAATGCGTCTACCGCTTTAAAGTTGTAGCCGGGAGTGATAAAGATATCCGTCGACGCTCTCCCGGGGTGAAACCCGTCGGCTTTTTTGGCGGCTTCCAGGGTGCGTGCCGAGGTGGTACCGACGGCCGTGATATGAGTAGCCGCATTCAGCTTTTTCGCGGTTTCTTCATCAATTTCATACTCCTCGGCATGCATCGGATGATCTTCCAGCTCTTCGGCTTTTACCGGCGCGAATGTCCCGAGGCCTACGTGTAGCGTGATTTCAGCTCGTTCAATCCCCCGGGCATCCAGACGTTCAAAAACATGCGGGGTGAAATGGAGTCCGGCCGTTGGAGCCGCTTTGCTACCTTCCGTACGGGCAAAAACGGTCTGGTAACGGTCCGACAGCGTCTCATCCTGCCGGATGTAGGGCGGGAACGGGGTAAGGCGATACGGATCAAATACCGGGTCGGTCACTTCCCGGTTAAAACGAATCCGGCGAAGACCGTCTTCAGCCACATCAAGTACTTCGGCCTCAATTTCATCGGTTAACACCACGATTTGACCGGCTTTGAATTTCTTGCCGGGGCGAACCATGGCTTCTACGGTATGCGGATCAAATTGGCGGACCACAAACACTTCTTTATTGCCGAACTGCAGCCGTGCTTTATCGACTTTGGCATTATTCAGTACCAGAAGTGTATCGGTAGGAAGATAGCGGGGGAGGTTATAAAAGTAATCATCACTTTTTTCGCCGGTTGCACGGTTATACACCAGCAAACGGGCGTGATCACGAGGATCTGCCGGTTTCTGAGCAATCAGCTCTTCCGGTAAATCATAGTGGAAATCGGTCCGTTTCCATTGAATCTTGGTGGCCATTAATTGGGAAATCTATCTCTATATTGGCTTAACTTAACTACGTAGTGTTGTAACCTTCGTTTGAACGAATAACCATTCCGTTGCCGGAGACGCTCACTGCTGTATAGCTGCCCGGTTAGCGAGTCCGCCAGCCGCTAAGTAGTATATTGAGCTGATTTGCACCTCTCACCTGATGTATTTTCACACCCCGGATTTAACCGTGCGGCTCTCCACCAGTTCCAGTGAACGCTTTACTTCGGTTACGATGCCCTCAGCGTCGATGCCGACCTCGTGATAGAGCTCCGGCTGGGTGCCGTGTTCCACCAGGCGATCGGGTACTCCGAGTATCGACATGCCGGGACGGTTGGGCGTTTGCATCAGATATTCTGCTACAGCTGACCCGAAACCACCCATCTTTGCCCCATCTTCCACGGTGACGAGATGCCGGTACGAAGAAGCAATCTGATCAATCAATTCGGTATCCAGCGGCTTGACGTAACGCAGGTCGTAATGCCCCGCATTGATGCCCAGTTCATCCAGCTGTTCTGCAGCTTTTGCCGCTTCGTTGCCGATCGTGCCATAAGAGAGAATTGCGATGTCATCCCCCTCGCGAAGCGTGCGGCCTTTACCGGGGGTCAGCTCCTCGTATGCCTGATCCCGATCCAGCCCCTCTGATGCTCCCCGGGGATAGCGAATCGCAAACGGACCGTCCTGATATTTCCAGGCGGTGTACATCATATTCTGCATTTCCACTTCATCCATCGGCGCGCCGACGACGATGTGCGGCAGACTGCGCAGATATGAAATATCATACAGTCCGTGATGAGTAGGGCCGTCAGCCCCGGCCAGACCGGCGCGATCCATGCAGAACACAACCGGGAGTTTCTGGATCACCACATCGTGGACAAGCTGATCATATCCTCGTTGCAAAAAGGTTGAATAAATGGCGACAAAGGGTTTAACGCCTTGGGTTGCCAATCCGGCAGCAAACGTGACGGCATGCTGCTCGGCGATACCGACATCAAA
>SLQI01000159.1 GCA_007131535.1 Balneolales bacterium
CAATGGAGGCAAAGTCACCGATATCTGCGTTACCGGTAATACCGTAGCTTGCACGTGGACGCAACTCATCCAGCCAGTCGATACCCTGCATAAAATCCTCCCGGGCTACATCCCAGGCCAATGCACCGGAATAAAAAAGCCCCCAGCGACGATCGGCACCGAAACGCGAGTGTCCGTCATATCGAAGATTCACACTCGCAAAGTAGCGGCGATCATAGTTGTACTGGAATCGGGAAAATGCTCCGGCTGTAGCATATTCACTGGTACGTCCGGATACGGCGCTTGCTACACCGGCGAGGTTAAGCTGACCTAACAGCGGATTAGGGAGTTCTTCACCGCTGGCAGCATGGAAGTTGTAATCCCGGTAGCGGTATTCAAAACCGGCAAGAGCATTTACATTGTGAACCTCTTCAAAGGTCTGGCCGTAATCGGCAACGAAGTTACCGCTGTAGTTTTCCGTTTCGCGTGTTCGCTCATAAACCGATCCCCCGTAGTTTCCATATCGCGGAATGATCGGGTTGTTATAACGGCGGTCTCTGGACATCCGGTAATCCGCGTTTAACTGAGCGCGAACATCCAGATTCGGACTTATGTTATACGTTGCAGCAAGGTTTGAAATCAATTGAACTTCACGGCCGGTACGCTCTTCTTCATGAAGCAACTGTACTACATTGTACATCACCGCCGGAATGTCCTGGTTATAGGTACCATCCTCGTTATAAATCGGTGTAGTAGGCCGGATAGTAACCCCGCCGTGGAACGGACTGTTAATCCAGTTTCCTCCGGTCTCACCCTGCCCGTCTATTACGGAGCGTGACAAACTGAGGTTGGTTTCAAACGAAAGTCGGTCTGTAGCATCGTGTTCGATGTTAGACCTGAGTGTAACCCGATCATAATAGGAACTGTAAAAGGTACCCTGATGATCTTCATATCCACCGGATACAAAAAATCGAGTGGTTTCGGTTCCACCCTGAGCTGAAAGACTGTATCTCTGATTGTAACCAGGACGGATCATCTCACTGAACCAGTCGTACGTTTCAACTTCATCCAGAGAATTGGCCCCGGGGGATCGATAGTTTTCAAAAGCATCCTGACGAGCCGCTTCGGGGTCCTGACCGAGATCAAGGGCGCGGTTTTCGTAAGCTTCCATCATGAACTCAACCATTTCCCGTCCGCTCATCAGATCGTATTCGGTGTGCACTTCATGAACACCGCCTCTGACACTTGCGGTAAAGTTCGTCACACCTTCCTGCCCGCGTCGCGTGGTAACCAATACCACTCCGTTAGCTCCCTGAGCACCATAAATCGCAGTAGCCTCAGCATCACGAAGTACTTCAATGGAAGCAATATCAGATGGGTTAATTCCCCCTAATACATTGGAATTCGTAGTCGCAATATTGGAACGGAAATAGTCTTCAATCGGCACACCATCCACAATAAACAAGGGGTCGTTACCACTGTGAATAGAACCGATACCACGGATTCGGATATTGGCTGCAGCACCAGGCTGCCCACTTGTTCCTACAAACTGCGTACCGGCAGACTGCCCCTGAAGAGCCTGGTCTGGAGTCTGAATAGTTCGTCCTCTTACCCGGTCTCCACGTACAGAAGAAATAGCACCGGTAACTTCCCGTCGTTCCCGGATACCGTAACCGGTCACTACCAGCTCTTCAAGGCCAAGATGATCCGGTACTAACTCCACATCTACCGTTGCCATTTCCCCGTCGGAAATATCAACTGTACGTTCAAATTCGCGGAATCCCACGAATGTAACGAGCAATGTGTATGTACCCGGTTCAATCCCGGTAAGTTCATAATTACCATCGGCGTCCGATGTTGTACCGATTTCAAGAGCATCGATACGCACCGTAGCTCCGGGTAACACCTCACCATCATCTGCATCATAAACTGTACCCTGTACACCCGTCTGCTGAGCAAACGCCGTAAGAGGCACAATCAAGAACAGTGCGAGTACTACAAGGAGGCTTGTAACCTTTTGTAACATAAATTAACCCTTATTTATTGGTTTTAGTTGTACTATAATAATGGTAACGCCTAAAGAGATACAGTCAAAGAAGGTCATTACCATATACCTGAATTACATGGTACTTTTAAAAAGTTTTCCATGTTGCTCATACTCTTATAGAAATTAATAGCCGTTTTAATGTCCTAATTTAATATTGCATGCAACTTCTGTGATAATACCCTTGCTTGCAGGGCAAGAACTAACCAACACAACTACTTATCCATCATACAAACAGCATAATTAAATAAACATCATTTTAACCTGTCATAACATTGATGTAAAACAAAGCAATATTTAACTACAATGTCCAATTATTTTACAACTTTTTACATTTTGCAATACCCTTCTTCCCTTAATGTTGGTAAGCCCTTTAATATCAGCGATAAACGTTTATCGGAAATTTACTTTAAGATTGATTTATTTAATTTAAATAGCCAACTATTAGGCGAGTGCATGACTACTATTCATCCTAACATGGCCGCCTAAAACTTCCTAACTTACAAAATGTTAACAATTTTTACATAATGTGTTTTCTCCCTTTAAATGTTCAGCCCCGACTTATCGGGATATATAGATTGTTTATGCCTGTGCTATCCTAACTCCCCGGTGATTTTATATTTATGTATTCAAGAGGCCACGGAATTTTGTCCCTATAGGATCTATCACCCATTCTATTCTCTCGAAACATCGTACAGTTCCATTACTCACTATACATTAAGCCTAATCAATAGTATACATATGATGTTACACTCATAAAGCGTGTCATTTGGACTAACCCCTGCCCTACATCGTTCACAAAATATTCCTAACGGAACATGCAGCCCGCCGGCTCCCCTATTTGCTACCGACGAGATGTTCCTGACGGAACATTATGGATTCTGCCGGGTTTGATAGGTTTTTAATATTGCATCAAAGCGAATAGATTTAAACCCTGCTTTCACCTGATGAATTCCTACTGCTCTCCTGCACCACAATACAATGCGGGTTCGTATTTTTATTGATTGCGGCTTTGCCAACATCCTGCCGCCTTCCGGAGGAAGGCCTCGTCGGTAGCAGAATGACATGCTTCCGACGCCACGCGCCGTCAGGTGCGTTTCGTGACCAGCCATGCCTGAAATCCTTCACTAAATGTTCCTAACGGAAAATAGGGCCGGCCTTTTGCTACCGACGAGATATTCCTGACGGAACATGGGGAAATTTGCCGGATTTATTAGGTTTGAGTTTGTGTATCAAAGCGAGCTTATTTCAACCCTGATTTCTCCTGATTAATTTGTGCTGATTTACTGCATGGCAACGCCGGCAGATTCGTATTTATACCCCCACCCACTCAATTTTCACTTCTGTGCCTTTTTGATTTCAGGTTCCTCACTTTTTGCCATGCACTATATAGAGCTGTCAAAACCATAACAAAACTAAAAAAGCCGCTCATATTGTATGAGCGGCTTTCAAAATCAGCAAGCACTTAGGGTGCTTAGCGTTTTCTTAATGTTCAGTTATAGGAGTATGCGATATTAAAAATCCTGGCATGCGACTAAATCATCACCCAGGAGATCTTCATCATATACACGCACATGAAGATCGTCATCCTGGTATAGCCGAACATCAATTTCAGCTTCTTCTGAAGCACTGGTTTCTTCTTCATCGGTCTCAAGGGCAGGATAATCTCCCTCATCTCCGACTACACCATCATTCGTCTCACAAGTACCTTCGTAAACAGCCCAGGGATAAGAGCTCTCTTCCTCCAGGCCTTCAAGGCTTATATCCGCGGTAAACATTTCATCTTCTGTATTGCCTTCAATTGAAGCTGTACCTTCTACATCTTCGTAGTCTTCAGTTCCTTCAAGTTCAGCCTCAAACTCGACTTCATGTTTTACCAGATCTACTTCAAGCCGGGAAAGGTTTGGTGCCGCTTCCAGTTCATCGCTTCCCTGGATTTCCAGCAACAAAAATAACTCCTCGTCATTATCGATTGCATCAGCGTAGATTTCCAACTCTACTTCATCTGAGCTGCTGTTGGCCTCGATCACTACTTCAGAGTCGATGAGATCGAAATGCTCTCCTTCAACAGCTTCTGAGGCGTCGGCATCTACAGCTACCGATGCTGTTCGGTCATGATCTTCATGACCACCGATTAATTGTACCGTAAACTCAACGGTTTTGGATTCATCCTGGTCGGCATCCATAGTGGCTGTATAAGACAAAGAACCACTGGCGGGATCCGGTGGAGCAAATTCGAGCTGATTTTCATCACCCAGATCGAATTCCTGCTCTTCAAAACAACCCCACATTACCAGTGGTAAAACCAGTAGAGTTGCAAGTTTGAATATATTTGGTCTATTCATATATCTGAATTTCTGATTTATGTACGAACTTTTAAAGAAACCGCTCCATACACTCAGGCATGGAGCGGCATGCAAAACAATTATGGTTTAATAACCGGGGTTATCGTCGAGTTCCGGGTTATTATCTACCTCGCCATTCGGCACGGTAGAAAGCACACGGAAATCATCATAATCGAGCGTAGGCAGTGCTCCCTGCTTCGGAATATCCATTCCTCGTCGCTTCAAGTCATAAAACCGATGTCCTTCGAAATGAAGTTCACGACGACGTTCAGGTAACACTTCATCCTCAAAGAAGCTTTCGGCATCGGAGTAACCGTCTACCGGATCCAAGCCACGTGCTTCACGTACGGTGTTCAATGCATCATGAGCCTCATCCCATTGATTAGCTTCGGCATGGGCTTCAGCCAGGATCAGATACATTTCCGGAACCCTTACCAACGGCACGTTATCATCATAAGCTCCGGTACTGCAATCCCATTTGCGGCTATACGGATATCCGTCATCTGCCTCACCAATCAGGTTAAGCCGGTAATCCTCATCGTCAAAACTATCTATGAGTTCATCCGAAGGAATCACATCATGCCAGTGCGTCGGATTGGTATAAGGGCACAATCCGTCGTTTGAACCCAAACTTTCCTCAACCGGATCGATATCCAGCTCCATAATGGATTCTTCGTGAGGTACGGCATCGAATGGATTGTCTTCGGTAAATGCCTCTTCTTCCTCTATAAGCTCAGCGTCGGTTGCCTCGAGTGCTTGTTCAGCATGGTTGACTGCCTCATCCCAGTTTTCGAGATAAAGGTGCAGACGAGCCAGGAGAGCATGACCACCGGCATAGTTTGCAAAATAGACGCCGCGATCGTCATCAGCCAGTAAATCTATGGCTTCTTCCAGATCATTTTGCGCCTGCTCATACACCTCTACATTCGAAGAACGTCCACGTAAGTCAGCATCCTCGGCTGTGCGCGTAGGTTCTGTACGAATGATGGCACTTTGAGCCCAGCCATCGACTTCGCGACCGGGCTCATACCCATAGGTTCGGGCCAGATCAAAGTAAACGAAGCCCCTCTGGAACAACGCTTCACCTCTGAGCCTTTGACGTACTTCCTCAGAGGCATCCTCCACCTGATCAGCACCATCAATGACATAGTTGGCCTCATTAATGGTGAGATATGCGGTATTCCAGAATGTTATATGGCTGCCTTGTGAATTTACCGACATACCGTCATAACGGCCGGAGGTCGTGGGATGCTGATCGGTATTATCGGCCAGCACGTCCGGACCGAGTGTAATTTCCCGTCCATATCGATACTGGCTTTGCAACCGGTTATATACCGATGTCATAATGGCCTCAATACCATCAATATTTTCCTGAGCGGTCTCAGGATCCACTTCTGTAGACGGCTCGGTCTCCAGTAGATCATCGCAACCGGCGATGATTGCAACCGCAAGAGTCAGCACGCCTAATTTGGATAAAATTTTCAACATGATTTGAAAAATTGTTTGAATTCGAAATTCTGAATTACTTCGGCTTAGAAGTTAAGCTCAATACCACCTTCAAGGGTACGTGGCTGCGGATAAGCGGTCTGGCCGCGGTCAAATACTTCGGGGTCCAGTCCCGGATATTCGGTCCATGTTGCCAGGTTTTCGCTCTGTACAAATACGGTAGCTGCAGACAAGCCAAGACGCTGGGTCAACTGAGCGGGTACCGCATAGCTGAAGGAGATATTCTTAAGCCGGATATAGGATCCGTCGAACAGGCGGCGGTCTGACCAGGCGTTGTATGCTGTTCCTCCGGGGAACTCTCCTTCACTATATGCCATTGGCACATCTGTAATCTGACCAGGTTCGGTCCATCTATCCCATAAATCATTGGATATGTTCCGGCCACGATGAGGCGCAAGGTGATGGTTGGAATACTGTTCATCCAGAATTGTGCTTCCGTATTCGTACTGGAAAAGCACGTCAACTGAAACGGGACCATAGGAGAACTGATTACTCCATCCGCCATAGTAATCCGGGTTCATGCTTCCGGCACGGTGATAATCACCGGCACCAACGGAATAGGTCAGCTCACCGTCAGCATCATACCAGAGAGCCCGGCCATCGGCGGGATTTACCCCGGCATAATTACGTACCCACCACTGATGGCGGTCTTCGCCGACATAAATTCGGGAAGCAGCCACATTGGGGTCGCTCATCCATTCCTGTTCACCTTCCAACTCAAGCACTTCACTTTGCAGAAAGGTGATATTGAAATCAGATGACCACATAAACTGGCCGGCATCTACAAGTACACCGCCGACTTCAACTTCGAGACCTTCGTTTCGAATGGTTCCGATGTTTTCCATTATATCGCCGAATCCACTGTCGGAAGGCAACCAGCTTTCAAGCAGCAATTCTTCATTATCATTTCGATAAACGCCTACGTTACCGTAAAACCGTCCGCCGAAGAAAGAGAAGTCAAGTGCAACATCGGTACTGCGCTGTTGCTCCCAACTGAGCAGGTTGTTTCCTAACTGCTGCGGTCGCAGTCCGGTACTTCCCTGGTAGGTTCCGCCTGAGCCGAACAATGCCATTGATTCGAAATCATCGATTTCAGCATTACCGGTAATCCCGTAGCTGACTCGCGGGCGCAATTCATCCAGCCAATCTACATCAGCCATAAAATCTTCTTGTGCAACATCCCAGGCAAGTGCTCCGGAATAGAACATTCCCCAACGCTGGTCTTCACCGAATCGGGAGTGCCCGTCATATCGCAGGTTAACGCTTGCGTAATAGGTACGGTCATAATTGTACTGCAGCCTGGTAAATGCGCCGGCTGTTTTGTAATGGGATGACCTTCCGGCTACCGCGCTGGCAACACCGGCAAGATTAAGCTGCCCAAGCAGCGGATTAGGAACTTCCTGACCGCTTGCTGAGTGGAATTGATAATCCCGCTGGCGATATTCAAAACCTGCCAGTGCATTTACATTGTGGACTTCTCCGAAGGTATCACCATAGTCACCCACAATGTTACCACTCCAGTTTTCGGTCTGTCGGGTACGTTCGAATACACTACCTCCGGTTTCGGCATACCGGTCGATTACCGGATTATTATACCTTCTGTCATGAGACATACGGTAATCGGCATTCAACTGAGCCCGGAAGTCCAGATTGGGTGTAGCGGTAACCGTCGCAGCAACATTACCAACGAGTTGATATTCGGTGCCTACTCGTTCCTCTTCTTTGGCCAGCTGTACGTTGTTGTACATCACACCTGGTATATCCTGGTTATAGGTACCATCTTCATTGTAGATGGGAGTAGTCGGACGTGTGGTTACCCCTCCGTGAAACGGACTGTTAATCCAGTTTCCTCCGGTTTCTGCCTGTCCGTTGTATTGCGAACGGGAAATGCTCAGATTGGTTTCAAATGAAAGCCGGTCTGTAGCATCATGGTCGATGTTTGATCGAAGTCCAACGCGATCGTAATAGGAACTGAGAAACGTTCCTTGATGATCCTCATAATTACCAGATACAAAGAAGCGAGTATCTTCGGTACCACCTTGGGCAGAAAGGCTGTAGTTTTGCATGTTACCGGTTCGGGTGATACCATCGAACCAGTCGTAATGCTCAACCTCATCGAGGGATTCGGCGCCCGGTGATCTGTACGTTTCGAAGGCATCTTGCCGCGCTTCATCGGGATCTGTCCCGAGATCCCGAGCACGGTTTTCATAGGCTTCCATCATAAACTCTACAAAATCGGGGCCTTCCATATTATCATATTCGGTATGAATTTCATGGACACCGCCACGCACGCTGGCTGTAAAGTTCGTTTCACCTTCCTGGCCGCCCCGTGTGGTAATCAACACAACACCGTTGGCTCCTTGCGCACCGTAAATAGCGGTGGCTTCGGCATCCCTAAGTACTTCGATCGACTCGATATCCGAAGGATTGATTGAAGCCAGGACATTGGTATTGGTTGTTCCGATATCTGATCGGAAATAGTCTTCAATTGGAACACCATCCACAATGTACAAAGGATCGTTACCACCATGGATTGAACCGGTACCCCGGATTCTGATATTGCTGGCTGCACCCGGCTGACCGCTGGTTCCAACCATCTGAAGACCGGCAGACTGACCCTGGATGGCCTGGTCCGGAGTTTGAATAGCCCGTGCTCTTACCTGATCACCGGAAAGGGAAGACATGGCACCAGTTACCTCACTACGTTCGCGAACAGCGTAGCCGGTAACTACCATTTCTTCAAGACCAACGTGATCCGGAACCAGTTCTACTTCAATTTCTTCCGTTTCCCCGGCGGTAAACTCTACGTTTACCTGTTGCTCGTCATAACCAACAAATGAGATAGTCACAAAGTAAGTACCGGGTTCGATATTCGATATTTCGAATTGACCTTCACTGTCAGTTGTTGTGCCCTGTTCGGTGGCATCTATAAAAACAGATGCACCCGGCAAGGGCTCACCGTCATCAGCATCATATACGATGCCGGATAACGCGGCATCCTGAGCATAAACAGCTATTGGTAATACCCCAAGTATAACTGAGGTAATTACCATATGCTTAAGTTTTTGTAGCATAGGAAATCGAATTATGATTTTAGGTTTGATGGATGATTACAAGGTATTTAGCCATACTGTATTTTTGCATACATATGGAATTATTCCAAAAATACATTCACATTATTGAATGCAACTATTTTTAGGATTTTCTTACAATTTTAAAGCTATTATTCATGTACTTTGAAAACCCATTTTTCTACATGCAAGCTCGATAGGCTTCTAACACCAACACAAGTAACCTGCTTCATTGCAGTACAGCCCTAACTAATAAAACTTTCGTTCAAAATTCGACCACATCCATTAGGTTTTACAACTTTTTGATTCCCTCAAACCCCTTCAAATAAAGCCTCGAGCACTTGTCACCCTGCTTTCTTATTGCTCGCGCCATCAATAACTAATACAGGATACATTACCTGAATTTATACAAGAACAATCCATTTAACTATTTTAGTTAATCATTGTAAACAATATTATAGTCATATTTACCTCATAATACATCTGTGATCCTCCTCATAGTTACAATGGGATTAATTTACTGTACTATCGTATTAATATACTTGATTTCCCATGGGTATTTATAGATTTGTAAACCTCAGTTCGACCAAAAATACTGGTCAATGAAAACAAACCGGTGTGTAAGAATCAGAATGAAAAGAGTCCGGCCCTTAAAGAAAAAGCCAATTAGCAAATCGATGTAATGGAGCGTTAAAATCGAATCCGCACCGGTGAGGAGGGTGAAGCCGGTTTGATGAGAGAAGAGGAGAAATCGAAATTATGACCGGCTATTTAGGGCATCCTCAGAAAGTCACAGTTGACAAAAATATCAACAACTTAGCTAATGGAACGGCTATTCAAGAATGCAAGAAAAATGCCGCATATTGCGATTAACCTTGCATTTGTGTGACTCCGTGTGTTTTTGCTCATCTACAAACAGCAGGATACCCAAAACCCTAACGTATTAAAGCTAAGGGATGAATTCAATCGTCGATCAATAGGTAAGTCCGGAGCGCAGCGAAGGACGACCGAAATTAGCCCCGACCGTTGCGGAGCAAAAGGTCGGGGTAGAAAAGTGCCACCCACACCCACCCAAGTCCGGAGCCGCCGAAGGCGGCGCAGGACGGCCAAAAGCCGGAGCCATGACGCCTTTCGGTCGCCCCTCATTTCATTCGGGGGCTTGGGTTGGGGGGGGGCGTCTTATACCCTGGGTTGCACTGCGCTTCGCTCCGTTCCACCCAGGGCTTTTGTTCGGTCGTCCTTCGCTGCGCTCCGGACTTTGGGCTATCTTTAGGTTGTTACACGGGTGCTCAGCTTGATTATCCTACCGACGGGGGATACCTCAAATTTTGGACGAACAGCAAAAGAACTAAACAGTGCGCATCATCACAGCTGCACGATTGGTCTTTTATCTTGCATAGTTCGGAATGACTCGACTTTTTGAGGAAGCCCTAATTAGATGAGATACCTTCGGGATGTTTAAAGAGCCGATTTCGACAAAACCCGCCTGCCGATCTCTTCCAAAGCTTCACAGGGATCTCTTTGAAAGAAAACCCTCCGAATTCGTGTCTATTTTTGATCAGGTATCCGGCAATACAATAATTACCTCAAGCAAAACGGATTATGAGCAACATCATCATTTTAGGTTCCGGGATGATCGGCAGTGCCATCGCCTTTGATCTAAGTTCCCGGCATAATGTCACCATTGCAGACATCAACCCGGAAGCCCTGAACCGGGTTAAAAGCAAAGCCGCTGA
>SLQI01000057.1 GCA_007131535.1 Balneolales bacterium
CAAACGAACTAATGTCGGATATGATCGGAGGGCAGAACTAACTCGGAAGTATAAATTATTATTCATATCAAATGGATCTACCTGCGAAATTGAAACTTATGGCTGTGGATGATGAACCCGATCTGGAGGTTCTGATCCGGCAGAAATTTCGACGACTGATACGACAAGGGAAACTGGAATTTGAATTTGCTGAAAATGGTGAAGATGCGCTTGAAAAGCTTCAGGGAAGAAACGATATAGATATTGTTCTGACCGATATCAATATGCCCAAGATGGACGGGCTTACGTTGCTTGATCATCTTGCCGAAATCAGTCCGGTTATGAAGACGATAATAGTTTCAGCCTACGGGGATATGGAGAATATCCGGGTGGCTATGAATCGGGGGGCTTTCGACTTCATCACCAAGCCCATCAATTTTGACGATCTGCAGCAGACGATTGAAAAAACCTTCAACTTCGTTCTTCAGCAGAAAGAAACGATCAGGGCAATTGAGGAAAACGACATTCTAAAAATGTATGTGGATCAGGATGTGATCCGCTTTATGAGCAGCAAAGAGTATGAGACATCTGTACTGGCTAATGAGACCGTAAATGCGACCGTAGCCTTTTTTGATATTGTCGGGTATACCTCGATAAGTGAAAAATATGCACCGGATACTGTGATTAATATTCTCAACAAGTATTTTGATATCATGGTCCAGGAGATTGAAAAAAAGGAGGGGCAGATCGACAAGTTTATGGGTGATTGCGTAATGTCGGTTTTTCGCGGTGACAATCATTTGGATAAAGCGTTGGAAGCGGCGCTTGAAACCCGGGAAAAGTTTCATCAAATCACCGAACAGGAGCTGGACGGTTACAAACCCCAAATTTCAATTGGTATAAACTCTGGTGAAATGATTTCCGGCAATATAGGATCCGAATCTCTGCGGCGCCTTGATTATACCGTAATCGGAGATATTGTGAATTCAGCCCAGCGCTTTCAGGCTGCGGCCGATCCCGGACAAATAGCCGTCAGTAAGGAGATCTATCAGCAAAAAAACAATTCTTTTCAATTTGAGGAAATCGGGGAAGTTGATCTGAAGAATAAATCAATGCCGGTCAGACTGTACAATTTGATTTCCTGAAATTATAAAACTAAAGCAGGCATGCAGTTACGTTAACTTGCAGGCCTGTGGAAACAATGATATAACTCCTGTTCATGGAAGGGGATAATAAATGAAAGTAGCTATTATCGGCACCGGTGTATCCGGTTTATTAACCGCATATTTGCTCAAACAACAAGCAGCCTCTCCTGATATACATTTGTTTGATAACACTGCCCATATCGGAGGTAACGTTGATACTCGCAGTGTTGACCTTCATGATAAATACGTATCTGCTCAATCAGTAAGATGGGCGGACATGGGGGTTAACGACTTTAATCTTACGACGTACTGGCGAATAAAAGAGCTTCTTGAGAAGATGGGCTTTGAAGAAGGCCGAGATTTGCTTGAGCTTGAAAACTCTACCTCATTCAGCACAGGTGACGGCAATGTGAGCTACTACATCAATGCTGATGAATCCCATACCATGAAACAAAAACTATGGGATGAGTATAAAAGATTCCAAAATGAAGGTACCCGGCACCTGTTGCGCGACAGTTCTACGCATTACATGACGGTGGAGCAGTATCTTGAAGAGAATAACTATTCCAAAGAGTTTGGTGAGTATAATTTATATCCGCGCATAAACGGGATGTACTTTGTAAACCAAACACATCCGAAGGACATGCCGATTAAAGCAGTAATGGATTATTATATGCTACAGGAAGGGTTCGGTAAGGATAAGGGTAATGCCAAACGGGTGTATTTAAAAGATGGCATGAGCAGTTGGATCAATAAGCTGTATCAGTATATCGGGGTAAAAGCTGTGCAGGATGATCAACTTGGCATATACGCCGGGCCGGATTCAGTAAGACTGCTAAGTCCGCAAACCGACGAAACATTTGATGCCGTTTTCTTCTGCTGCCATGCAGATACCGCGCTCAGCATGATTCAACAGGGGGCTACTTCCGATATAAAAAAGGCATTAAATGCTTATACCTATAATGACAGTCATGCTGTAGCACATACCTACGCACCGGTTTTGCCTCCGGACCGGGCAGCCTGGAAGACCTATAACATTTATATCCACGACCCGGATGAACATCCGAGACCGTATACCATCACTTATGTATGCAACCGGCACCAAAATGATAAACAGAATCCGGATTATAACCAGTTTGAAAATCCCGAATACTTTTTATCTCTGAACCCGCACAAAAATATTCCGGAGCCATTTATCCTCACGCATAAGGGCAGGCCGGTTACCAGGAACTTCCGCCATAATGTATTGGATAGCAATGTTCTGGAAGTTCAAAACGATGGAACCATGACGGCAATTCAGGGACAGAATAATTTATATTTTGCCGGGGGCTGGACCATGGGAGCGGGTTTGCATGAACAGTGCTATTATGCCGCTGAAGGCGCGGTGGCAATGCTGATTTACGGCAGGACCAATCAACATCAATACTATACGCCGGGAGCATCTGCCGACGAATATGCACCGGAATACTTACGAAGCCGATTTAGTGAATTTTTTGACCGGCCGGTAACTTAAACGGAGTAACGTAATTTTAATGGATATTCAGATTGGTGTAGGATACAGTGAACAAGCCGACTCCTTCGAAGCGGCTCGCTACATGGTTGAGAATGCTATAAATGAGGGTGAGGTCCAACAGCCGGAGTTGGCACTGTTATTTGCTACCGCACGTCATGATGAAGAAAAGCTGCGGCAAGGAGCCCGCGAGGTATTAGGTGAGGACTGCCGGCTTTACGGAGGTCAGTCAGTCGGGATTATTACTAATGAGAACCTTTCCTATGATGGGTTTGAGGCGGGATGTGTAGTATTCGGCGGAGAAGATTTTTCGATGGATTCCGCCCATGCCGTGGGCTTGAGCACCGATGAGGCGCAAATCGGAGAACAGCTGGGTAGAGAGCTGACTAAGTGGCAAGGTGGTCAACCACAAAACCTTTTGCTATTGTATGACTCAGTAAATCGTGATCAGGGCTACTTTCAGCTAAATATGGCAACTCCGCTGCTGGAAGGGTTAAGAAAATCATTTGATTTACCAGAGGAAACGGCCGGTTTTGGTATGACCGGTGACATGAAAGGGACACCGGGAAAGCAGATTCTGGACAATTCCGTTTCCCCGCAAAGTGTCATCGGGCTATCGTTCAAGGAGCCGCTGCAAATGCATACATGTATCATGCATGGCTGTGTACCGGGAGGAGCGTACCACACGATCACAAAATCGGAAGGGGCCACTATATATGAAATTGACAATAAACCGGCCCTCGAGATTATCGCCGAATTATTAGATCACGATATGGAGGAGAACTGGCGGGATTACAGTTTCTTTATCACGCTGGGTATGAATCGTGGTGAAAAATATGCGGATTTCCGGGAAGAAAACTATGTAAACAGGCTGTGTCTGAAAGCTGACCGGACAAACAAGGCACTGGTTATGTTTGAACCCGACCTGAAAGCGGGTACAGAAGTACAGCTCATGAGGCGAAAACTCAATTTTGATTATATAACCGAACGATCGGCAGATTTGATGCAGCAAATCAAACCACGAAGGCCGGTATTCGCTTTTTATATTGATTGTGCCGGGCGAGCCTCGGCCTATTCCGGAATGGAAGAAGAGGAAGCCGCCCGTATCATGATGATGGCCCACGAGATAGATATCCCGCTATTAGGGGTGTATACCGGCGTTGAAATCGGACCGGTACAAAAACGTATTGAGCCACTTGACTGGACCGGTGTTTTATGTGTATTCAGTCTTCCGGAATGATTTACAAATCTTTAGTTCATGGGTGAATCACATCAATCATCACGACAATCCGAAGAGCCGGGATCTGTGGAAGAGCTGAAGAAAGCTCTGGAATATTATAAAAAGCAGACCGACAAGCTATCGGCAGAAAACATTAAAAACGACGCGCAGCTTTCAAAAGCGCAGAATGAACTTAAACAGCGTAAAGCTGCTTTCAGGTTGATGGTTGAATTGCAGGCTATTGTAGGTAGTGAAAATAGCCAACATAGCTTTATCAGAGGCATCCTCGAAAAAGTAAGCGGGTCGATGAAGCTGGATTATTGCGCCCTGTTCTCCATGGAGGACTCAAAGATTCAATTGATAGAAGGTGCTGGTACGCAAGAGGGCGATCAAGGGGTGATACAACTTTCCGAAGAGCATTTTGGTAAACTGGAAGAACCTCTGTTGGTAAATAAAAACACCGAAACCTCATCGCTTATTGAATCTCTCAGAAAGGCATACGGGGTTAAATTTTACATAACGATACCGGTTAAGCCGGAACAAAAAAAGCCATTGTTACTGGTAGCCGGCAGGCAGAAAGAGATTCCGCCGTTTTATCCTGCTCTGAATGAAGTAGACATTCACACCTTGCAGGCAATTGGTAGCTTCATCAGGGCTAATGTGGATTTGTATGAACTGCATCAAAAAAACCTGAAGCAGCAAAAAGAAAAGCAAGAGCTTATCCGCAGAAAAAAAGAAGAGCTGGAAGAACTTGTAGAAAAACGAACGAGGGAACTGAGTGACCGTAACGAGAAACTTGAACAGGCCAACGAAGAAATTGAGACTCAGCGTGATAGCTTGATCGAAACGAATCAGAAACTTGAGGCTACGCTTGAAAAGCTACGCAGCACCCAGCAAAAGCTGATTCAAAAAGAAAAGATGGCTTCTCTGGGACAACTTACGGCGGGTGTTGCCCACGAAATAAAGAATCCGCTTAACTTCGTAAATAATTTTTCAGAATTAAGCTCCGAACTTGTTGAAGAAGTGCTTGAGGAGTTTGAAAAGGTCCGCAGTAAAATTGAGCAGGACGAATATGAATACGTCCTGGAGGTGATGCAGGATCTTGAGGCCAATATCAAAAGGATCAATGAACACGGGCAGCGCGCGGATAGCATCGTTAAAGGCATGTTGCAGCACAGCCGTGGTGAGGGCGGTGAACCGGAAGCCGTCGATCTAAACAGGTTGCTTACGGAATATGTCGATCTGGCCTATCACGGTATGCGAGCAAACAACAGCTCTTTTAACGCGGACATTGAGAAAAATCTGAGCGATCAACTTCCGGAGATTCAGGCTGTTCCGCAGGATATCAGTCGGGCAATTCTAAATATTATCAATAATGGGTTGCAGGCTGCATGGGAATACAGCAAGTCGAAAGAGGGGCCGGATTCGGTTAAACTTTATGTTTCAACATCAGAAGTTAGAAACGGAGTTTGCGTAATCATTCGGGATAATGGTCCGGGTATCCCTGAAGAACACAGGGATAAAATATTTGAGCCATTTTACACTACAAAACCAACCGGAGAGGGCACCGGGCTTGGGTTATCCATAGTTTACGACATAATTAATGCGCATAATGGAGATGTTGAAGTGAATACCCAACCGGGGGAGTATACTGAGTTTAAGGTGTTTCTCCCTTATTATTGAATGTTTATAAATATTTTTAAAAATTCGGCAACTGCGATTAACTATATGAAGGGTGATAAAAAATGGATTGTGGTAAACTATAAATCAATTTTTCGATCGGGTTAATATGGGAAAACTATATTTACTAATATGCAAAAGAGCAGGGATATGAATACACATGAGAAAGATCGTGAGAGTCAGGGTATAGAACTCGAACTCCAACAGTGTAAAAGGGAGCTGGAGGACACGCGGCAGAAGTTGATTCATCAGGAAAAAATGGCCTCAATTGGTGAAATGACTGCCGGCATAGCACATGAAATCAAAAATCCGCTCAATTTTGTCAATAACTTTTCGAAACTGAGTATTGAGCTGATTGATGATATCATGGAAGATCTCAACTCCGGTGAAGCGCTGGAAGATAAACTGGATGATATCAAGGCTGATCTTGAAGATCTCAAAGAAAACATTGCCCGGATAGATGAACACGGCTGCCGAGCGGATAGCATCGTAAGCAGCATGTTGATGCATTCCCGGGGCGGCTCTTCTGAAAAAACCGATATTGATATCAATCAGCTTCTGAGCGAATATGTTGATTTGGCCTTCCATGGGATGAAAGCAAAAGACCGCTCTTTTTTTTCCGATATATCAAAAGAATTTGATGATAAGGTTCAACCTGTAAATGTAGTTGCGCAGGATATCAGCCGGGTTATTCTCAATATCGTAACGAATGGTTTTCAGGCACTGCGGGATCATTATAAGATGCCGAAGCCGGGAGATAAGCCTTGTCTGAGTGTAAAGACAGAACATAGAGGTGACGGGGCAACCATCCGGATTAGCGATAATGGCACGGGAATTCCGGAAGAAGTTAAAGCCCGAATTTTTGAACCGTTTTTTACCACGAAACCATCCGGTGAAGGAACCGGACTCGGGCTGTCGATGTCCAGGGATATCATAGAAAATCACGGCGGACACCTTGATATAAATACCGCCGAAGGTAAAGGCTCCGAGTTTCAGATTTTTATACCGTACTCAAAAAGTTGAACCGGTAAACTGATCAGCATGATTGGATCAACTTTATTTTAACCGGGTCACGTTTAATTGTTCAGCTGAAATTAACAAATACATAAACCTACCTTAAAGTAATATGAAGTTTCTTGTAGTTGACGATGAAAAAGATGTAGAAATGCTGTTTCGCCAGAAATTCCGAAAGGAGCTGAGGCAAGGGTTGCTGGAGTTGGAGTTCGCTTTTTCGGGGGATGAAGCGCTTAACATTCTCAGCAGTAAACAACCGCCGGATGTAGTCTACATCTTTTCAGATATCAACATGCCGGGCATGACGGGGCTGGAGCTACTCAATACCGTAAAAGAGCAGTACCCCAATATTGAGGTAAGTATGATATCCGCCTACGGCGACCGGGAAAATTATGAAAAAGCTAAAGAGTCCGGCGCCAAAGAATTTTTTACCAAGCCGATTGACTTTGATACGCTGAAGGCTGAAATCCATAAAATCCTGGAGCAGAAATAGGTGTTTGGCTTAGCTAAATAATTTGTAAACAAATAATTAATACATGGATGTTAAAAAAAGGAATAAAATATGAGTGAACATAAAGCTGAAATAGACAAGTTTCTTGCAGCAAAAAATGTTGCGGTTGTAGGGGTTTCGGAAACCAATCAGGGAAGTCCGGCAAATGCGATTTATGATAAGCTGACTCATGCGGGCTATAATGTATTTCCGGTTAATCGTAAGCTGGAGACCTACCAGGGAGCAAAATGCTACCAAAGCCTGGCTGATATTGAGGGAGGGGTAGAAAGTGTCATGATTGTTACAAGTCCTCAAACTACAGAAAAGGTAGTTGATGAATGTCTGTCAAACGGAGTACAGCACATTTGGATGCACAATATGCTGGGGACGCAGACCAAATTCGGGAAAAAAATGGCTGCTAAAAATACAAGTGTATCCGATGCCGCGGTTGAAAAAGCTCGCGAGAAGGGCGTTACCGTTATACCGGGTAGTTGCCCCATGCAGCATGTGGAGCCGGTGGATAAATGGCACAAGTGTATCTTCTGGTTCAATGATAAGTTCGGGAATCACTGAACCCTTGCTGTAAATCAGCCGGATACGGCTCGAAACCTGCATGAAGATCGAGTGCAGGTTTCGGGCCGCGAATGCGGATTGGTTTTACGGAAGATCATTCATGTAATTCCTCCCACCATTCGGGCTCATCTTTCAGATGACGATCAAACCATGCCAGGATCGTATCCGTCCAATCCTGGTATTTGGTATAATCAAGAACGTGGTGGTCGGTTTCGTCTATTTCAACATAGGCGACCTTACGGTCGAGCAGCTTCAGCGCTGTAAACATCTGGATGCTTTCACCCGGCGGTACGTTGGTGTCTACGTTGCCATGTAGTAGTAATAGTGGTGTCGTTATTTGATCCGCGTTAAATATCGGAGATTGCTCCACGTAGATTTCCGGTGAATCCCACGGAAACGAATCGGCGGTGGCGATACCGCTGTACTGGAAGCCCCAGAAACCTTCGCCCCAGTAACTGGTAATATTGCTGATGCCGGCATGGGAAATCGCCGCTGAAAAGATATCTGTTCGGGTTTGGAGCAGCATCGTCATAAATCCTCCGTACGAGGCACCGATCGCGCCGACATTTTCGGCATCGGCGTACTCGTGCTCATCTAAAAACAGGGTGACACCCTCAATAATCTCATCGGCCACACGCTTGCCCCAGTCGTTGACGTGCCGGGCGCTGAACTCCTGTCCGTAGCCGATCGCGCCGCTGGGTTGCAGCACATATACCAGATACCCCTGAGCGGCATAATATTCTTTGGGGTAGCGGCCGCCAAACGCCCGGTTTACCGGTGTCGTTCCGCCATAGTAATAAACGATTACAGGATATGACTCATCCTCATTGAAATCAGGCGGGTAGTAAACATGTCCGTCGATTTCCCCGCCGTCGGTTTCAAATGTCCAGTCGCGGGCGTCCCCGAACGTAACATGCTGGTACTCCTGTTCTGCCGGCTCCCGGTGCAGCTGTGCCTGACCGGTCTGATCATCATACGTGTATACCTTGGGTGGATCAGAAATACCGGAGCCGGTAAACACCAGCCGGGTGGTGTTATCGGCGATGGCCATCTGCCCGGTTACATCCACTCCGCTTTCCAGTTGGGTATATCGACGCGAGTTGATGTCGTATCGGTACAAATTACGGTAGGACTGATCGGTTGTGACCAAATAAAGAGATTCGCCCTCCGGCCCCCACTCGACGATATCGATGGAAGGATCAAAGTTGCGGGAGACAGGATCGACCCGGTTCTCTTCCGGATTGTAGAGATACATCTGGTTATCGTAATCATTGGCAGTCATGCCTTCGGGAACGTTGGTACCCGCCTCATCAAACATCGTCGGACCGCCGGTCACCAGGATTCGGTCTCCGTCGGGCGACCAGCTTGCACTTCCGCCGAAGCGAACGGTGAACAGAGAGTCCGTTTCAAGAGTGATGAGATCAAGCGTTTTGTATTCGCTTTTGCTGTAAGGCCGCTCGGAATAATCAACATGGGGCCGGGTGAACAGCAGCTTTTCGCCGTCGGGGTGGATGGAGTTGAGGTTAGTGCTCAGCTTGCCTGCCGTCAGCCGCCGGCTGTTGCCGCCTTCGGCATCGGCGATGTACAGGAAGGAGCGCTGACGAAACCAGGGGCGCCGGTCTTCAAGATACTTCAGATTGCGCACATCGCTGCCATCAGGATGAGGCTCTTCGGAAACGGAATAAATTACATAGCTGCCGTCGGGAGCCCAGGTATAACTGCCAAATTGTTCGATGCCTTCCAGCACTTTTCGCTGGGAGCCGTCTTCCGGGTCAACCAGCCAGAGATCCGCTCCAGATTGGTTATAATCCACATAGCTGAACCGGTTACCGACCGGAAGCCACTGCACATTGCCGACATCCATTGATCCTTTATAATCCTGCACACGCCCGCCATCGAATGTGCGCAGCTCGATCCAGCTTTCGGTTTCGCCGTCAGGCGGGCCGGCACTGCTGAACGTGGTTGTGACGTAGTTGCCATCAGGCGAAATGGCTACCGAACCGGGTGAAGGAGCATCCACCAGATGACGCATGGCAACACCGTGTTCCGGGTTCAGCGTAGTTCGGAGGTGGTCATGGTGATACGTTTCGACAGAAGGCCGAACTTCCCAGGGGGCATCAGCTTCCGGATCATAGACCGATTTGATCGTGATCAAATGCTTTCCCCGGTGTAGGTCAAACCGCTCGGTATGGCTTCCCGGTTCACCGTTGTTATCGGCAGGTTCACTGCTCAGTTTGCTGCCGAGGTGCTGACCGTTTTTATATACGGCAAGGGGATGATGGCTCTCAACATGCAGTGATAGCTGCATCCATCGGTCGGTTTCCACATAAAAAGAGAACCAGGCGTAATTGGGGTGATTGCTGTCCTCCGGTGTAATGTCTGCGCCACTTGCAGAACTCCAGGTCAGCTCATCGGTAGCATCCCACCGTACCGTATTTCCTTCTTCGGGCCACCAGTCCGATAATTGAAGCGGCTCATGGCTGACCATATCGGCGATAGCATAGGTTTCACCTTTCACGTTTTCAACATTATGCCAGACGGGAAACGGCACGCTTTTCGGGCCGATCATCAGCATCTGCTCAACATTGATTAATTCTGCCTCCTCAGTATCTGATTGGGCAGCAAAGGACAGGTTAACAGTTACCAGAAAAATTAACAGCAGCGTAGAAAGTGTTTTCATATCGGTTTTCAGGTTGATGATTATAATTTCAGGAGACTCGATAAGCCAGGTAGGCCAGAACGGTGATGATAACCAACACGATTAGTACCGTTCGCATAAAACCCCGGGATCTGAAAAATTTCAGGCTCATGATGATTAAGGTAAATGAAAAACTACTTCCGTAGCAATGTACTACCGATTCCGTTTTACAGTCAAGCATTTATCCCAAAAACGGGCTGTCCGGCATAGCCGGGCTGTCCGCTTTTTGGAGTTAACCAGAAGCGCCAATCCGGAAAATTCGTTTGTAAAGTAACTAAACCCCGCAATTCGTTATATTCTGCTCGATAATCAACCCGTATTTCTGATCCAAATAAAAGACTACACCATGCA
>SLQI01000500.1 GCA_007131535.1 Balneolales bacterium
ACCTGCCTGATGCGCATAGAGTCCGGAGGCGATCCCAGGACATCCAGGTGATAGGTAAAAGTATAGGGTGAGGACCGGTCCTCCCACTCTCCCATACGGCCGAATCTCAAATCATTAAGGTACAGCTCGTCACCCTGCCGCTCGATCTGATAAAATCCTTCGGTAATCCACACCAGCTGTCGGAGGGGTTTATATTGTTTTTTGTGATCAGCATAGTAGTGATCGCCCTGAATCTCGTAAAGTTCGGCAAACGGGGTGTTGTCGGGCAGCGCATAAAACCCGGCGGTGTAGGTGTCTGCTTCCCGGGCGATCCCTCTCCAGAGCAGGTTGCTGAATAAAATAGGTTTTACTTCGGCTTCCTCCCACTCGATGCCCTCTCGTTCCAGGGCTTCAACGAATTGGCGTTCAACATGAGTTTTGTTGATGAGTGTGAGTCCCAGATAAAGTCCGGATATTGCAATGGCTATGATGGCAGTAAATCTCCGGTACTCCGGCTTATGCCGGAAGCGAATTATAAACGGGATCGCAATCAGATAAGGCAGCGTAAAAAGGGGATCAATGATTGCGATATTGCTCCAGGCGTAGGCGGTATCGGTGAACGGAAGCAGAACCTGGGTGCCGTAAGAGGTGCATAAATCCAGCAGTACATGGGAAAACAGGGACAACCCGATAAGGATCATCCATTGCCAGGGAGGGATTTTAAGCTGTGAGTGAATCCGCGCAGCCACAGTACCAAGCATAGGGGTCATCAACAGGATAAATACCAACGAGTGAGTCCAGCCTCGATGGAATACCAAAGCGTCAATTTCACTCATAAATTGACCGATCGCTACGTCAATATCGGGAAGTACGGCTACCGTGGCTCCCCAGGCCATTGCTCTCCAGCCGGCTTTTCGGCCGAGGGTGGTTTCACCAATAGCGCCGCCGGCCAATATGTGTGTTACTGAATCCAAATCGTTATTGGGATTTATTTGTGAAAATCAGATGTTTGCCCGGATTGATAACCGAATCGAAGAACGAAGAACCATCCAGGATCATGCTGCCCCGCTTTATAAAAAACTGGTTTAAAAAACCGCCGGAGTATCAGGAAAGGCCTATCCGACCCACCGAGCGAGAGATGTTTAAGAAAGCCGTCAAGTTGTACTTTTTTATACATCATATCAATCATGACCATCTGCCGCAAGACTGGGCGGAAAGATTTCGTCACTACGCCAACATAATCTACAGCATGTTCCGCGGATATATGATCAACGGCCATTTTGAGCTCGAATATCTTGACTTTATGAACGAACAGCTGGTCGAGCTGCAACAATTTTCCGACGCCTACGACTGGCAAATTCCCCCCGACCGCATCGATGATATTGAATTGCAGTACCAGGTTCCGTTAACCTTTTCTGATGCTGAAACCGGTAATCGATTGGAAATGGTTTACTACCCGGACGAACACGAGTGCCGGTATAGATTCTTTTGATGAAAGAGATCGCCACCGAAAAGTTGGTATTGGTAAATGACTATCCGTTAGATTTGTCCGGCCCATCTTTTTCACCGGAAAATTAGCAGAGATTATATTAAATTCTACGGCTTTCTTTAGGCATGGGGTTGTTGGGATGATTGTAATAAATAAATCCTGATCTACGGGTTAATACGTTCTATGACATTTTGTCGAACATCCATGTATGGAGTGGTCAGGCCGGGTAACTCATTTCGGCCAAATACACTATCTGATTTTTAAAAATTTAAAGTGATCGTTAACAATACAAGTGGAATCTCGAAGTAAAGTCATCGAAACTAAAGGGCAAGCTGTAGCATCTTTTCTGAAATGGTCGGGGTTAACCAACGAAAGTGAAGAAACCATCACCCGCTTCCTTGATGCATTGAAGCGGCATCAATATGAGCAAGGTGATTATATTATCCGCGAGGGAGAGAGCGGCCGTAATTTCTATATAATTGATGAAGGCTCGGTCAGTATTCAGAAAGAGAGTGATAAAGGAGAGGAAATCAGCAGATTATACAGCGGCGACTTTTTTGGTGAGCTGGCATTGATTACTGAAGCACCGAGACTGGCATCCGTAAAAGCAGTAGAGCCGGTTGCGGTATATTCGATTTCACAGGAACAATTCGAAAATCTTGCCAGGCAAAATCCCCGAATTTACGGCAGGATACTAAAGAATCTGTACGACCGGCTGAAAGATTCGTATATCGACCTGGAAGTAACCAACGAACAGTTGGAAGTCGTTCATCAGGAGAAAGATGAATTGAGTTTGCTGTTTGTAGCCATCGTGATGTTGATAAGCACCTATGCGTTTATCATCAACCTTTTCCAGGCGGACTGGTTTCTCCGGCTGCCCGACCCGAATACAGTGCAATATACAGTCGGAAGATTAGTGGAAATTACCGGACTTGCATTGATAATGCTTGTTGTAAACAAAAGCCGTATGCCCCTTTCTGCCTTTGGAATTACATTAAAAGACTGGAAAAAGTCAGTTAAAGAGTCAATGTGGTTTACATTAGCGGGTATGGCTGTACTTACCGCCATAGCTTATGTTGTCGTTTATGGTGATCAAGGCCGGCTTATTCATCGGGAGGCCATTAGCTGGGAGTATTTCGCATATATGTTTGTGGTTCCGATACAGGAGTTTATCATGCGCGGAGTATTTCAGAATTCGGTGTACCGATTGTTGACCGGCAGGTATGTGGGGGTGCTTGCGGTTCTGATCACCTCGCTGGTATTCGGGGCGCTTCATTTACATGTATCCGTAAATCTTGGGATACTTGCTTTTGTAAGCGGGTTGTTTTGGGGGTTATTGTACCTGCGTCACAAATCGCTATTAGGCATCTGCCTCTCCCACTATATACTGGGCAACTATGCTGATTTGATCGGATTATGGGATAAGATAGCATAGACGGATGAACGTTCCGTCAGATATCACAGTTGAGGATAAGGAGACGGCAGCTATGGATTTAATCGAATAAATATTGAATATGTCTAATCTCACAATCGGTCTGGGAGGAATATGTATAGCACTCGGTTTAATCGCTTTCTTCGGCACCGGTGCTGCCAGTTTCACGGCATTGATTCCGGCGATCCTGGGAGTGGTGTTTATAATCCTCGGTGTTATCGCCCGTAACAGCGTGGAAGCCCGAAAACAGAGCATGCATGGCGCAGCCGTACTGGCTTTGATCGGAATTTTCGGATCATTTTCCGGTCTGGTTGACGTAATTATGAGTTTCGGCGGCGAGCCACTCATACGCCCCATAGCAGCCTATTCCAGGGCGATCTTATCAGTACTGCTGATAGGGTATCTGATCGCTGCGGTCAAATCATTCATCGATGCCCGCAGACAGCAACAGGGCTGAGTCAACTTTCTCGCTAATCCCGGGCGTAGGCGGTAAGAAATTCAACAACAGCCCGTGCTTGCTCTCTATCCAACCCCTGATCCGTCATCACTCCGGGGTATTCTTGTGATAGTTCCTTCGCAACCGGGTGACGTTGTCTCATCTCCAAAGGATTCAAAATGTAATTCATGATAAATGCCGGCTCCCGGTTGTTGGCCACATTTGCCAGCGCCGGCCCTGTAATCGGCACTTCCAGCTGATGACACGCTGTGCAACGCGTTTCAAAAAGCTGTTCCCCTTTAGCTGCCAGCTCGGTGTTTATCTCAATAATTTCTATTGGTTCATCAACGGGACCCACCCCATGCTTGAGCTCAAATTCGGATAGTTCATTTTCGCCTTCACCATCAGAACCACAACCATTTAGAAAAAGTACCGGTATGGCAAATAAAAACAGAAGCAAACCAAGTAGTTTCATGGATTCAGATAATCAATAAATTAATAGTAGCAAAATAACTACTGTGTTTTGAGAACTTTATTGTATCCATTATCGGCAGGAACTTCTACTGTTTTTTGGGGTGATTTTTGATCGGCAGACGATGTGAGGTTTATCAAAAAAATAACATGCTCTTAACATCTTATAGCACGGAACTCAGGTACACCGAAAGGTAAATGAAGGAAGCCGTACGGTTTCCGATAATTTGAATCAAACCCATCAGGTGTATTATGAAATCGAAGAAAACAGATATGAATAGGTATAGAGCTGTTGCGATTTTACCGGTTATATTAGCTCTCGTTACCGGTTCACTCACAGCTGCCGGTATGTCAGATCAGGCAAATAAGGAAAAATTACCGGAATTCGAGTTAGAGCTGCTTGACGAACAAACCACATTAACCACCGATTCGCTGAACGGACAATACACCATTTTGTATTTCTGGTCGGTTGACTGTGCTATTTGTGAAAGAGAAATGCCTTTAATGCATGATCTTTACTGGCAGCATGAAGATCAGAATCTGGATATTGTCTCCATCTCGGTGGATAAAAGCGTTAAGGCTGTTCAGGAGTTCAGAGAACGAAATTACCCTATGCCATGGAGAAACTCTGTTGTAGGGAATGAGCTGGAGCGGCTGGTTCCGTTAGTCGAACAATTTGATTTGGACGGCTTTCCGGTGAAAATATTGGTATCACCCGAAGGGGACGTATTAGATATCACCCGTGGATTCAGTGGTGCAAGATACAAGGAAAAGATTAAAGGTATCCTCGCTGCACCGGCCTGACACCAGGCGGCATGGTACAGGCAGTTTAGACTTTTCTTAAATCGCCTCCATCACCCCCTCCGGAAAACCTTCGTAGTATAGGATGCTGCGGAGGTTTTTTTTCATGTGATGAAGCGGATAGAGTATATGTGATTAAACCGGATGTATTGAAATACCAATGGCTTTGCTGATCGTTAAAAGGATATAGCCTGAAAAAAAGTACTGTTCCTATGAAGCCCTGGTATGTTTTTATCATTTTGATATTGCTGCCGGCAGCGATTTCAGCTCAGCGACCGGCTGAGCGCAACTTCCTGCACAACCCGCTTTGGAATGAGCGCCATCATGTAGAAGAGGGCGAGTCCCGGTATATGAACAGCTTCGGAGGATGGGGCGGTTTCGGAAATTTTGGTTTGAGAAGGGATACGCATCACCTGTGGCACCAGGATCTCGGGGCGTTCATTGAGCTGTATCGCCACAGCGACCGCCGAAGTCTCGTGTTCACCGGCCAGATTGAGTTTATCGCCGATCCACATAATGATATCAATTTTAATCCTCGTGCGATATTCTGGGAGGAAGGGTTTATGTACACCTGGAGGGGAGGCGATTACTTTTTGCAGTTGGGCTTTTACCACCGTTGCAAGCATGATATTGATAATCTGGACCGCGGCGAAGAGCGCTCACTCATATACAGCAGCCTTTGGGGCAGGTGGCTGCAGCCGTTCAGCCTGGTAAACTCACAGGATTTGATTCTTGCGCTACGGTACGACCGCTACATTATCACCTGGGATAACAGGATCTTTGAGAATTCCACGCAGGCCGACTTTGACCGTTCCCGGTGGGATGAGCTTTCAAGCGGCTTCTCCGTGAATTTGCACTGGCAGTCCAATCCGGACCGAATGGGAAACGGTTATTACATCGAGCCAAGAATTTGGCTTTCGCGATTACAGGCAGATTTCCGGGTGAACCACGGAATAAATGCGGGGTTGAATGTACGGACGGAAGGTGCGGAGTTCAGGGTAGGTCTGGAATATGAATATCTGCATGACAGCGGCATCCCCGCTGAACCCTCCGATGTTCATTTAATCAGCTTCGGGATTAAAGCTATACCTGCATTTGGTATCCGGTAAAACCGGTACGGCGTATGGTTACGGATTACTTGTCACGGTTTCACCGGAATGCTTCCGGACATAGTTGAGGATGGTTTCCAGTCCCTCCTCTGTTTTTACACGGGCCCCAAGTTTCATCATCATCCGGTAAACCCCGACCAACAAGCGGCTGAGAAAAATGAAATGCTCAGACCCCCGAGGCTCGGCAAGTTCCGAAGCACGGCGGACCAGCTTGTTCAGCCGGTCGGCATACTCCTGATCTCCGAAATCAAACTCGGAGTGCCGATACGGCTCAATGATATGATCGGCAAATGATCGGCAAAACTCATAGATCTCCATCTCCGATTCTGACTCATCCGGGTTTTCATACAAGATCTCAAGCTTGTCGTACAACCGGCGGATCTCTTGGTCATCCCCTTCCAGGTGTGCCGGAAGCATTGATAGGAAATTATAGAAAAAGTCTGCCGGGCAGGTTTTGATGCAGCCAAAATCCAATACGCCGAGCTTGCCTTCATCGGTGTACAAAAAATTACCGGGATGCGCATCGGCATGGAGGGTACAATGCTCATTTACCTGAGCGTGGAAAAAGTTAAACAGCAATTGCCCGAAACGGTCGCGAAGTTCAGTATCGACCTCATGTTTACGGATGAATTCACTCAAGTGGATCCCGTCCAACAGTGTCATCGTCAACACTTTATCGGTAGAGAATTCCGGAATCCATTGCGGTGTAATTACCTCTTCCCCTGAATACCACTCATGATACCGGTTGATGTGCTCCCCCTCACGGATGTAATCGGTTTCTGTAATAAGTGTTGAGCGGATCTCCTCAAAATAAGCCTCGATTTTCCGGGAGCTGATCATGCGCTTGTAGATCACTTTTGCCATACTCAGGTCCGATTCGATCGTCTCCCGTACATTCGGGTATTGGACTTTTATGGCCACCCGCGTTCCGTCTTTCAGTTTAGCCCGATGAACCTGACCAAGAGAAGCTGCCGCAAAGGCTTCCGGCTCAAAATCATCGAAAAGCTGTTCCGGTGGTTTACCCAGCTCCTGTGAGATGATGCGGCGCACCAGCACCTTGCTGATGGGCGGCACCGAGTACTGGGCTTCAGCCATCACATCGACAAACTCTTCCGGAACCATGCTTCCATCAATGCTGATCATCTGAGCCAGCTTCAGAGCCGTACCTCGCAATTTGGCGAACTCATTGTAGATCTTCCGCGCATTTTCCCTGTGAAATTTACTCTCTGCTTCGGCATCACTCTGCTTCCCCAGTTTTTTTTGTAGATGACGTTTGGCATAATTGGCGCCGACTTTTGCCCCGGTACGAGCCAGGCGGGCACCACGCTCAAATCGTGATGACGGAAATTCACTCATAAATAAAAAAGTATGCTGTTTTGATGTTAAACCTTGATTCAGTTTTAAGAGAAAAAGCGGCCGATTACCGGTAATGGTACCAATCTGTTAGACACCATAAACCGGGCAAGATCAAAGCCACGATCGGCAATAGCCGTGTGAAGCACCTCATCGATAAACGCGGTTAGTTTTTCGACCAGCTCTGTTGACCGCTCCGTACCTCGGGAAGTATCCCCCAGCCAGAACTTGATCACGTGGAGCATTTCATAAGCCAGAAGACGATCAACAGGCAGATTCAAAGCCAGTTGAGTAAACGGTGGAATCTGCGGGTCGGTCTCCAGAAAATCAGCAATTAACGCTCTGGAGCCGGCTTCAAAATCAGAGATCATAATAGATTTGAACACATAGGGGTCGAAGGTTTCCTCCACGAAATCGCGATGCTCCTGAAAGATGTCAAAAACAGTGTAGATGTAATTGGCCAGTTTTTCGCCGGCGGATAGCTGTTCGTAGCCTTCAATTTCGGCCACCATGGCCCGGTAGCGATCCGGAATGCAGGTATAATAGTATTCAAGAGCCGCTTTTTTGTGCGGGAAATAATCAAAGAAATCAGTTTCTTGTATTCCTGCTCTTTTCGAAATGGAGGCTATGGTGAAACTACCGTTTTCCTCCATGTAAACATTCACCGCTTCAATAGCCAGGTCAATGGATGTTTGGGTTTGATCAAGTTTGGTTAATTCCGTACTCATAGCTGATAAGCTGGTAATAAACTAAATTTCTTGGTGAATAATGCAGGTTAAAGAAGAGTTACATCAACATATAAATCTTAATTTTGCAAAGCCTTCCTTAAGGTCATTTTGACAACGAATGTTTAAAAATCAAAATTGTAAAGGCCGGGATGCCCGTTTTGGAGGCTCGCATCAAAGGCACGTATTGAAAAGGGTAAACTCCCCGGCAAGCTTAATAATTCAAAATAGCGGAAGAACAACGGGTAGAGGTAATGCCTGACTTTAAAAATCAGAAAGCGAAACATTACAAACGCGACGCCTTATTCCTCTCGCTGGTCGGGATTTTTCTTACAGCGTTAGTGATGGGCAACATCATCGGGACAACCAAATTTATCACCCTTTTCAATCTGGACTTACCCGGTTGGATGCTGCCCATAGTTCCGGAGATGATCCGGGACAGTGAAACGTATACCATGACCATTCCCGCCGGGCTGCTGGCATTTCCGGTGACTTTCCTGGCTACCGACATGATATGCGAGCTTTTTGGCCGGAAAAAAGCACAGCTTGTGGTATGGCTCGGTCTGTTTATGAACCTGTTTATGCTGCTGGTGATGACGGCGGCATACTACCTCCCCGATACTACCGGCGTTAGCGGAGGCTCAGATCTGTTTGACGGGGTTTACGGTTTTATGGTCGGCAACACGATCGGCAGCATGATTGCCTACATCACCGCGCAAACTATTGATGTGCGGCTGTTTCATTTCTGGAAGAACTTCACAAAAGGCCGGCACCTGTGGCTGCGCAACAATGGATCCACTATGGTCAGCCAGTTTGTAGACTCAGCTGCAATCACAAGCATATTGTATTTTTCCGGAAACCTCGGAGACCATGTCACCACCATAGGCGCATTGATCATTCTGATCCTGAATGCCTATTTATTTAAATTCCTGGCGGCGCTTATCGATACTCCGATTTGTTACGGGGTGATAAAGCTTTTTCGAAACTATCATGAAGACCCGGACGGAAATGCGTTGTATGAGGCTGATTGGCATGGAGATACAAAGAGCGGAGCCGTGGGTGATCTTCCGGCAAAATAAACTGATGTATTACTTGAAAGGATAGCATCAGTTTTTTATCGTTGGCAAAACGAAATTTCGGTGAATTAAAAAACATGGGGACGGTTTGTCGGAATCACAATCATTTTGGCGGGAATTATACGATCACATTCCCGGGCTTCTTTTAGTATTTCGTATTGACGATAATGATCAGGCGCAACTCATCTTCGCAAATGAGCAGGTCCACACCCAACTCGGGTTTACCCCCGAGCAGTTTGTGTTGGCATCGGAGTCACAGTCGCATGTTCAAAAAGAACTTGAGGAGCTGGTTGATGAAGTAGCGGACTTATCACAGCGAAAAATCAACAGCTCAGTAAGGCCGTTTACACTTCATGACAAAATGGGGAATGGCCGCAGCTTTGATTATAAGTACCGGTTGTTCAAATTAAAAACAAGCCGGTCCCACTTTTTGCTGTTGCAGCTGGAAGAAGCGGCAAGGGAATCCGGTGCGGAACAGGTCACTACAGAGACCTCCGGTGATACAGGGTCCGTGATGGCGGCCGAGTCGGAATTGGCACGTGCCGCGGTTGATCAGGCTTACAATCTGGCTGCCGGGGACCAAAATCTGTTGTTGCGGGGAGAGCCCGGTGTCGGCAAACTAACCCTTGCCCGGAGAATAACCGCTTGGGCCGGCCACACCTCCAACTCTGCGCTGATTGACTATTCCGGCGGAGCTTCATCCTCATTGGAAGATCTGCTTCGCCCGGATATCCGGGTTTTGATTATTCATCATATCGCTTCAATGCCGGTTGAGGATCAGGAATTATTGGCTTCACTTCTTTCAGAGCGGTCGCTCAGAGTAATTGGCACCTCCTCGATATCCCTTGAAAATGCGCTTGAGAAGGGACGGTTTTCGCAGGATCTGTACTACCAGCTTGCCTTTCAGACCATATTGATCCCCCCGCTTCGTAAACGCAGGGACGATATAGAGTACCTTATCCGGAGCTGGCTGCAACCTGTTGCATCAAAGCTTGGTCTCGGAACGGTAGAGCCCGGAGAGGATCAGAAAAACACCCTGCTTGAATACAATTGGCCGGAGAATTTCCGGGAGTTTTTTAATGTGATGAGATACTCCCTTTTGCAAATGAAAGATGAAAAAGACCGGTTTCTTGTACATCTGACGACCGACGAGACCCGGCAGTCGTCCCTTTTTGAAAATGGCAGCCCTTCCTCGTTTATTACTTTTGATGAAATGAATCGCCAGTACCTTCAAAAAGTGCTTAAACATACCGACGGAAAAATTTACGGCAAAGATGGTGCGGCAGCTATTTTGGGGCTGAAACCTACAACGCTTCAAAGTAAGTTGAAGAAACTCAATGTCCGGTAAAAAACCTGATCAGCAGGTACACTAATGGCACTGAAGGGCTCGTTCTATCTAAGCAGGTTGGCGGCGGTAAAAATCCCGAAAAGATTTTAATTCAGGTATTGACAAACGAGGGCTGATTGTCGTATCATTGTCCGCCGTTAAACGGAGCGTCAAGCAAGAATCATGCCAATATTTAAAATTCTGCTTGACATGCGAAGTTTTTGATCATATATTTGGTTTCTCGTTCGCACACAGATTTGTGCAATTGAGACACGAGTTCTTTGACCGGTTGAATGTTGAGAAGATCGCATAGCGGGCTTGCCGTGGTGCTGAGGTGCTACGGTGGAGTCAGTTCAGGCGAGTTTTAGAGCGAACGCAGTCAGATTAG
>SLQI01000425.1 GCA_007131535.1 Balneolales bacterium
ACGTAGGCTACTCCAACGCCCGCAGCGAAGCGGTAGATCTTGGAGGTGTCGAAAATATCGAAGTGCAGTTTTTCGGCCGGACCTACATTCGTGAAGGCTACCCGGTTCCCGCAATTTTCGCTGATAAGCTTACCAACCCGGACGAGATGGCTGATCCGGAGCTGGAAGAAGACACCTACATTGGACCGGCTTATCCGGAAACCAATTTTTCTTTCGGAACCGACTTGCAAGTTGGTGACTATATTCGCCTGAATGCACTCGGTGAGCTCTACCTCGGTGGTTATATGATTAACGGAACGGGCTATCAGAATGCCCGGCGCGGCGTATGGCCAACCTGCTATGAAGCGCAGAATACCGATATCTCAAACCTGACAGCTTACGAGCGTGGCCGTTGCGCACTCACCGGCGGTGAGGTTACCCCGCAATACGATTACTGGGTTGAATCCACCGATTTCTTCCGGATGCGAAATATTTCTGTCAACTTCACCTTCCCGGATGCGTGGACCCCGGATTCATTCGATACCCTTTCTTTGAATCTTTCGGCCCGCAACCTTTTTACCATCACCGAATTTGAAGGCATGGACCCCGAGGTGGATGACTACCGTGGAAGCCTTGCCCGCAGGGATTACTACAATGATCCTACCTACCGGTCATTTATCGGTACCCTTAATTTTGCCTTCTAAATCCGAGTTTAATTAACTGAGAATACTATGTTAAAATGCAATCAAAATTCCGGAATTAAGATTTTTAGTTTCTTGATTCTTTTCATCACCATTACTTCCTGTGATGATTTGTTTTCGGTTACGAACCCGGGTCCCATTCAGGAAGAGTCTCTTGATTCACCCGAAGCTGTACCGGGTCTTGTAACCGGTATGTCGGCTGATTTTTCCTTTGCATTCCGGCAAGCCACCTGGTGGGGCAGCGTCTGGTCGGATGATCTGACACACAGCGGAACACTCGGTGCGCCAACCGTTTTCAGCGGAGGAGTACTCGACCCCGATGATGTGGACCCCTGGTGGGGAAACGCCCAGCGTGCACGATGGGTAGCCGAAAACGGACTGGAGCGTATGCAGGATGTCATGGGGGATGAGTTCGACGATTCTCCGTATTCCGCACGAGCCTATCTGTTAGGAGCGTACTCAAACCGTATGCTCGGAGAAAACTCCTGTGAAGCCGTATTCGATGGAGGAGAAGCGCAGCCCTATACCGAGTTTTTCAACCGGGCCGAGCAGCATTTCCTGGATGCCTATTCAATTGCATCAAATATCGATGATGAAGAAATGCAGAATGCGGCCCTTGCAGGACGGGCTTCTGTACTTGCCGCGCTCGGTGAGTGGGAACAGGCGGCCGGCCTGGCCGAAGAGGTTCCGGTTGATTTCGTCTATGAAGCGATATACTCCCAGAATACCGGCAGAGAAAACAACAACTGGCCTCAGTATACGATTGACCGTGGCGAGTACTCGGTTTACGACACGCATTACGAGGAACTTGATGATCCCCGCACACCCCAGGAACCGGTTCTGGACAGTGACGGAGAAATACGTCCGGCGGCCAATGGAGCCACTCCGTGGATCAGACAAATGAAACACGACTCGGAAGCTTCCAATATTGCGGTCTCCAAAGGTACCGAAATGTTGTTGATCCGGGCGGAATATCAGTTACGCGTTCATGAGGATGCCGACGAAGCCATCGCACTGATTAATGAAGTTCGCGATTTCCATGGTATCGACGAAGACCGCAGTGCTGATAATCTGGATGAGGCCTGGGAAGTTCTGCAGGAAGAACGCGGCATTGAATTATGGCTCGAAGGCCGCCGATTCTGGGATCTTCGCCGTTGGAATGAAGAGTCCGGACCTGCTCATCACAACTTTCTGGACGACCGGGACAACTGCGTCCCGATTGGCCGTGGTGAATTGGACTCCAATCCCAACCTCTAAATATTAACCATGAGTATTTCAATTTCACCAAAATTTATCCCGGGACTAATTTTGATTAGTCTCGGGTTTCTGTTTTACGGATGTGAAGCCCCCTCCGACTCACTGCCGACGCTGGCCCCGGATGAACGAAGTCGTTTGGCGGCTGACGAAGCGGTGGTCAGTTCAGCTCACCCTCTGGCAAGTGAGGCCGGCGTACAAATGCTGGAACAGGGCGGAAATGCTGTAGATGCGGCTGTAGCTACAGCGTTTGCATTAAGCGTAGTGGAACCGAACATGTCGGGAATCGGAGGTGGAGGCAGTGTCCTGATCTGGATGGATGAAGATAAAAGCGCCCATTACGGCGACTTCTATCCGGCTAAACTGGCGGAATCCTATAAAGATCTCGACACCGATGAAATCGATGATGATTTTAACATGCTTTCAACCGGTATTCCGGGTACGGTAGACGGACTTTTGGAGGCTTTGGAACGGCACGGAAACCTCACCCGGGCCGAAGTTCTGCAGCCGGCCATCGACATTGCAAACGAGGGATTTCCGGTTTATCTGACCCTCGCGGAGTTTATCGAAGGTAACGAAACCAAACTCACGCGTTTTCAGGAAACGGCAGATACCTACTGGTCGGACGGGGAACCGCTGAAACCCGGAGAAATACTCAGACTCCCCGAAATGGGTGATCTTATAACTGAAATCCGCGACAATGGCCGCAGCGCTTTTTATGAAGGGC
>SLQI01000116.1 GCA_007131535.1 Balneolales bacterium
CGTAATTCTTGCAGTGCCCGCTGCTCATCCACGGCCAGCTCTTCTTCGCCGGCGGAATGCCAGATTGTTTTTATCTGGTGATATGTTTCCTTTCTGGCCGGATCAGCTTCTATCAGCTTATTCAGTTTCCGGCGTTCTTCAGGATCTGCTTCTCCGGCCAGACTCCGGTGAACCAGATTGATAAATGAGTCCGCATCCATTTAACTTCCGTATTTTAATAGGTGATTATACCTATGCGGACGACTGAAGAATTACACTCCACTACAATTTTTTTAAAAAATTTTACCCGATCAAATACAATACTACAGATAGGTAGGGGAGCAGCCAGGTTCTGAGCTTCTTTAAGGATCGGGTCATTTGTACTTCAACCGTATTGCGGGAGATATTCAGAACTTCGGCGATTTCATTATAGGTAAGCCCGTCATACCGGTGAAGCTTAAATATGTACCGGCATCTTTCCGGAAGATGATCAATGTAGTGGTTCACCAGTTTGATCAATTCGGGGTTTTCTTCATGATAACCGATGATTTCCGGCTCCTGGTGCCATTCTTCGCTTATTTCCGCATCATAGGTTTCCCGGACTTTGCGGTTTTTTACTTCATCCAGCGCTTTGTTTCGGACAGCCCGGTATAAATAGGCTCTAACCGACCGGTCCGGAAACCACTCAGCACGTTGATCCCAAATGCGCAGAAATACCTCCTGCACAGTTTCTTCGGCTGATGGCTGAGATTTCAAGAAGCGATTAGCAAACCGGGTAAGGGGTTTGTAATATGTCAAAAACAGCAGCTCAAAATATTCTTCATTTCCTTTTCTTATTTGCTCTGCCCAGTCCAATTGTATATCGGCAGATATGGGGTTAGCCGTTGGATCATTCCCATTTGAATCAATCATGTAAACCCGTTTTCAAAAGAAAATTGTACGCTTGAATTTACACCCCGAAGCAGGTGGAGCCTTAATTGAGTAAGGCCGGAATTAAACCGGTTTGTTAAAACCGGATTCTAACAGATAAGTAAAAAAACTTTAAAAAAACAAGTGATTATGTAAAGCCGAAGGTATGAAGTTCTCCTTTGGAAGGTCAAAAAAATGATCATCTACTATAAAAATGACTGCCTCCCGGCAATTTAGTTACCTATAGCACATCATCCTGACGGAAAGTCATCACCCCTTAACAGAATTCATATACACCGATTTTAGTTGACCCGGGGTTCCCCTTTTCCGATTATTCCGGAAGTCACTCAAATCTCTCTATATAAATTATTTCATAACTATGGCTGCTCAGCATAACATGAGTCGGGCGGATAAGGCTGAATCATTCCGCTCCACTTTACCAATCATACTCTCCTTTTTTCTGGTAATATTAACCATTTCATCCTGCGACCCTGAGATGACCCGGGATCAGGATAACATAGCCGAATGGCCCAATGCGGTCACCTACGAAATATTTGTCCACGCTTTTGCCGACGGCTCCGGCGATGGCATCGGCGACTTTCAAGGGCTTATTTCCAAGCTCGACTATCTCGATGATCTCGGTGTCCAGGCGCTCTGGCTGATGCCCATCCATCCCTCGCCCTCCTATCACAAATATGATGTTGTCGATTATCGCGCCATCCATCCGGAATACGGCACGATGGAGGATTTTGAAGAATTTCTCGACGAAGCCCACGCCCGCGATATCCGCGTGGTGATTGACTTTGTGGTCAATCACACCTCCAGCGAACACCCCTGGTTTGTGGATGCGATTGAAAATCCGGACGGCCATTTCTACGATTTTTACATCTGGGAAAGCGAAGAGAACATCGAAAATATGACGGTCGATTATACCGGTCCGGATACCGACAACGTGCAGCGCTGGAACGAAGCCGAGGGCACCGACGAATATTTCTACGCTTATTTCTGGAGCGGCATGCCGGATCTGAATTACGACAACCAAGCCGTGCGAGATTCTATCTATGATATCGGCAAATACTGGCTGGAAAAAGGCGTGGACGGCTTCCGGCTGGATGCTGCCCGCCACATTTACCCGGAGCACCGGGAGGATGAAAACCCGGCCTTCTGGGAGGAGTTCCGCGCTGAAATGGAAGCGGTAAACGAGGATGTGCTGCTGGTCGGCGAAGTCTGGGCGGAAACCGAAGAAGTCAAGCCCTACCTGACCGGCCTGCCTTCCCTGTTCAATTTCGACATGGGCTACGCCATGATGGAAGCCGCCGAAACCGGCATCGGTGCCGATGTAGCCCCAAAGCACGCCGAAATTCTGGACGCTTATCACACCGTGACCGATGATTTTATTGATGCCACGTTTCTGACCAACCACGATCAAGAGCGAGTGATGAGCACGCTCAATAATGAAGATAAAGCCCGCGTGGCCGCTAATATGCTGTTCACTCTGCCGGGGGCACCGTACATCTACTACGGTGAAGAAATCGGCATGTACGGCGAAAAACCCGATCCCAACATCCGCGAGCCGATGCTCTGGAACGAGCAGCCCGATGACATCCGCACCACCTGGAAAGACCCCGAATACAGCACCGACGAAACCGTAACCCCGGTCTCCGTTCAGCTGGAGGATGAAAACTCACTGCTGCATCACTACAAAGATTTGATCAGCCTCAGAAACAGTCACCACGCATTAACCTACGGCGCTCTCGAACCGATCGAAGA
>SLQI01000163.1 GCA_007131535.1 Balneolales bacterium
CGGGACAGGCACGATAAAAGCGGTTTGGTTTAAGGGACAAAATTATTTCCACCGTACTCTTCAAAAAGGGAAGCGAGTAAGTTTGTTCGGGCAAGTCCGGCGCTTTGGGCGCAACCTGTCCATTGCCCATCCGGAACTGGAATTTTTAGATGATGAGCCGCCTTCAACCGGATTGTTCCCGGTGTACCCTGGTAATTCGGTGCTTGAAAAAGCCAACATCTCTTCCAAACTGATACGGAAGTGGATTGCACAGATTCTTGAAAAACAAACCGTACCGGAGTTCCTTCCTGAATCCATTCTGAATCAATTTCAGCTTCCCGGCCGGCACGAAGCTTTTAGGATGATCCATCAGCCGCAAACTCACCGTGAACACCGGATTGCACTCGAACGATTTAAGTTCGAGGAATTACTCCTTTTTGAACTCGGTGTGCTTCATTTAAAACATCAGCAGCAGGAATCCCGCCCGGGTCCCGTGTTTGAAGTAAATGGCAATCTGGTCCGGTCGTTTTTTATAGAACATCTACCCTTTGATCTCACTGAAGGGCAAAAAAAGGCCTTATCTCACATAAAAAAAGATGTGACCTCCGGATATCAAATGAACCGACTCATTCAGGGTGATGTAGGTTCCGGTAAAACCATCGTGGCATTCGGATCTATACTAATGGCTCTCGACAGCGGATATCAGGCTGCATTTATGGCCCCCACTGAAATTTTGGCGGAACAGCATTTTAAAACCATTAATGAACTTGCCCGGCCACTCGGGCTGGATGTCCGCTTATTAATCGGCAGCCAAAATGCAGCAGTTCGCAGAGAAATTCAAAGCGGGGTGTCCGGCGGGCAGACGCAAATTGTGGTTGGAACTCATGCTATCATTCAAGAACAAATACGGTTTGCCAATCTCGGAATGGCTATCGTGGATGAGCAGCATCGATTCGGGGTAGCACAACGGGCTTTACTTCGTGATAAAGGTCACAACCCACACCTATTGGTAATGTCGGCAACACCGATTCCCCGATCCCTTGCCATGACGATTTACAGTGAGCTGGATGTAAGTGTGATGCATGATATGCCTGGTGGCCGCAAGCCGGTAAGAACGGCTACACGAACCGAGAAAAAGAAAGAAGAGGTTTATAATTTCATTTATAACCTGGTACGTGAAGGAGGTCAGGCTTATATCGTCTATCCGCTCGTGGAGGAGTCTGAAGTGCTTGAGTTGAAAGACGCCACCGAAGGCTACGAAAAAGTCCGAAAACGATTTCCGGAATTCAACGTGGGGCTGTTGCACGGGCGCATGAAAAGCGAGGAAAAAGAAGAGGTGATGCGCCGGTTTGCAAATAATGAAATTCAGATTCTGGTTAGTACCACAGTCATTGAAGTAGGTGTAGATGTTCCCAATGCCTCCGTCATGGTGATTGAACATGCTGAACGATTCGGCCTTTCTCAACTGCACCAGCTCAGGGGTCGGATCGGACGCGGTACCCGCCAAAGCTATTGTATTCTTATGGTCGGAAATCAACCCGGAAAAGAGGGACGGCAGCGACTGCGAACGATGACCGAAACCAACGACGGGTTTAAAATAGCGGAAATGGACCTTAAACTGCGCGGGCCCGGGGATCTGATGGGAACCCGACAGTCAGGCTTACCTGAGTTTCGGCATGCTGATATTGTTGAGGATCAGGAGTTGTTGCAAAAAGCAAAAGAGACAGCAGCAGACCTGCTACAAAAAGATCCTGAACTCAAAAGTCCGGAGCACCGGGAGCTGAAGAAGCATTATGAACCCTATCTGAAGCAAAGAAAAGAGTTTATGTCGGTTAGCTGAATTTGATCATCTCATATATAATGATAACTTCGGCTGTGTAGACTTAACATTTCAAAAGTCAGCAATCTCTTTTCAATTAAATGCAATTCCTATGGTCTTTAGAAATCTGTGGATAGTTACAATTGTCCTGGTCCTTACCAGCAATATTCTATTCGCGCAACACACCTACATTCATGCCGGTGACCTTATTATTGGTGAACAGGAAGCCGTTTTGGATGATGTAACAATAGTGGTTGAGGATGATATCATCCTTGAAATCCGCAACGGATTTGTTGAACCCGAGACTGATGACGATAAACTGATTGATCTCCGGGATCACACCGTAATGCCCGGGTTCATTGATATGCACGTCCACTTAGAGGGAGAAACCGGACCTGAACGGTATATAGAAACGTTTACCCTCGATCCCGAGGATATTGCGTTCCGATCTACAAAATATGCCCGGCGGACACTGGAAGCCGGCTTCACGACCGTCAGAGACCTTGGCGGCTCCGGTGTAAATATCTCCCTTCGAGATGCAGTTGAAGCCGGCTATGTTGATGGGCCTCGTATTCTGACGGCGGGTTACGGGTTAGCCGTTACCGGCGGACACGGGGACCCCACAAACGCACATAATCGGGAACTACGTGGTGAGCCCGGCCCTCACCAGGGAGTCGTTGACGGAGTAGATGAGGTTCGTAAAGGAGTGCGTCATCAAATTAAGCTCGGTGCCGATTGGATAAAAATAACCGCTACCGGCGGAGTCCTCAGCGTTGCCCGTGAAGGGGAGCGTCCTCAGTTTTCAGAGGAAGAGATTGAAATGGTTGTGGAAACGGCAGCAGACTGGGGAATACAAGTCGCTGCCCATGCTCATGGTGATGAGGGGATGCAGCGGGCTGTTCGCGCGGGCGTCAAAACAATAGACCATGGTACCTTAATGAGCGAGGAAACCATGGAACTCATGAAAGAGAAAGGCACTTTTTATGTACCGACCATCACTGCCGGAAAACAAGTAGCTGAAAAAGCGGAAGTAGATGGATATTATCCTGAAGTAGTAAGACCCAAAGCCCGGGAGCTGGGTCCGCAGATTCAGGACACTTTCGGCGATGCCTGGCGAGCGGATGTTCCTATCGCCTTCGGAACGGATGCCGGCGTTTTCCCTCACGGTGACAATGCACGCGAGTTTGTTTACATGGTAGAAACCGGGTACCCGGAAATACAGGCCATTCAGTCGGCAACCTCTGTAAATGCTGAGATCCTTGGCCTTGAAAACTTAGGTAAGCTTCAGGAAGGCTATATTGCCGATATAATTGCGGTTCAGGGGGATCCTCTTGAAGATATCTCCTTATTGAAGGAAATGGATTTTGTAATGAAGGAGGGCCGGATATATCTGAGTCCGTGAGAGCCAAACACCGATTCCGGCTAAGCATTACAGCTGCCGGGCATCTTGCAAACATAATCAATAGGGATATCCCCGGAGTCCTGCAGGAATCCGGGGATATGATCTGTAATTTTATTTAATTGAACTCAGCCGGGTTTTTCATACTCTTCCAAAACCCGGCTGCCGGATAAATACTTTACACGACTAAAGTAACTTCCTTTTTCGGTATCTCTGTTCCGAATTCAATAGCTGCCTGTGCAGCCGCAAGTCTGGCAATTGGCACTCGGAAAGGTGAGCAGCTGACATAATCCAGCCCGATACGATGACAGAATTTTATGGAGTCCGGGTCTCCGCCGTGTTCCCCGCAAATCCCCACTTTCAGATCGGGCTTGGTTTTGCGTCCCAGCTCAGTTCCGGTTTGAACCATTCTGCCAATTCCATCCTGATCCAACGTCTGGAACGGGTCTCGCTCATAAATTCCAAGCCGCAGATACTCCGGCAGAAAGCTTCCGGCATCATCCCGGCTGAATCCGCAGCCCATCTGCGTAAGATCGTTGGTGCCAAAACTGAAGAATTCGGCTTCTTCGGCAATCTGATCGGCCGTAATAGCAGCCCGCGGTACTTCAATCATGGTGCCGATTTTGTACGGAATTTCCTCCTCCGTAACGTTATGCTCTGCCATGATTCTTTGAATTACCGCTTCGGCCCGCTCCCGTGCCAGTTTAAGCTCTTCGGTTTTGCCCACCAGCGGGATCATTATCTCCGGCTCAACTTTAATACCCTCTTCTTTCACGATACTGACGGCTGCTTCAATTATCGCCCGTACCTGCATATCGGAAACCTCGGGGTATGTTAAACCAAGCCGGCACCCGCGATGACCCAGCATCGGGTTGATTTCTTCAAGCGCTCTCACCGTGCTCCGAACATCATCCACCGGCACCTTGAAGTCATCCGCCATTTGGATCTTTCCGGCGTCATCATGTGGAAGAAATTCATTCAGCGGCGGATCCAGCAGCCGAATGGTGCAAGGCCGGCCTTCCAGAGATCGGAAGATTCCTTTGAAGTCTTCCCGCTGAAGCGGTAACAACTCGTCCAGGGCCTTTTCGTACTGACTGAGCGTCTGCCGGTTTTCCTCTTTTATTTTTTTGATTTTGGTCTCATCACCTTCGGCATCGCGAATTTTGTCTTTGATCGCCTTCACCCGTTCAGCTACCAAAATCATCCTGCGGAAACTTACAATGCGCCCGCCCTCAAAGAACATGTGTTCGGTGCGGGTCAGCCCGATACCTTCGGCGCCGAACTTGATTGCACTTTCGGTATCCTTCGGAGTATCACTGTTGGTTCTTATGCCGAGGGTTCGGTGTTTATCGGACAGATCCATCAAACGGGCGAAATAGCCGGTCATCTTCGGCTCAACGGTGGGTATTTTGCCTTCATATACCGCACCCGTACTGCCATTAATGCTGATCCAGTCCCACTCGTTGAATACTTTTCCGTTCACCCTAAAAAGTCGCTTCCCGTAGTCGATCTGAATGCGGCCGGCACCGGCTACACAGCATTTGCCCCATCCACGGGCAACGACGGCTGCATGTGAAGTCATCCCGCCGCGGCTGGTCAGAATTCCTTCAGCGGCATGCATCCCGCCGATATCTTCCGGGCTGGTTTCAATGCGGCAGAGAATAACCTGCTCTCCCCGGTCTTTCGCTTTTTCGGCTGCATCGGCACTAAACACGACTTTCCCGGTTGCCGCACCCGGACTTGCAGGCAGTCCTTTTGCCAACAACTCCGTTTCTTTTTCCGCTTTTTCATCAAACCGGGGATGCAAAAGTTGATCCAAATCCGAAGCCGGAACCCGAAGTATGGCTTCTTCCTCCGTCAGCAAACCTTCATCGAGCATATCCATGGCGATTTTTACGGCAGCCGTACCGGTGCGTTCGCCGATGCGGGTTTGCAACATGTGAAGTTTTCCCTTTTCAATGGTGAACTCTATATCCTGCATGTTTTTATAGTGCCGCTCAAGTTTGTGTCGGATTTCATCCAACTCCGAATAAATATCCGGCATAATTTCCTTCAGTTTTTCGATGGGTTGCGGTGTTCGGATGCCCGCTACCACATCCTCGCCCTGGGCATTCATCAAAAACTCACCATAAAAAATATTTTCGCCGGTAGCCGGATCGCGGGTAAAGGCAACCCCGGTACCTGAATCTTCTCCCAGGTTTCCGTAAACCATGGCCTGTACGTTAACTGCCGTTCCCAAAAGCCCCCGGACTTCGTGAATCTCCCGGTAGCGAACGGCACGCGGTGTGTTCCAGGATCGAAATACCGCCGTTATCCCGCGCATCAGGTGCTCTTCGGGATCCTGAGGAAACTCCTCTCCTGTATAGGTTTTATAAGTCTGCTTGCAGGCATCGACCACTTCCTGCATATGATCTGCGGTAAGATCGGTATCGAGTTCAACATTATACTTTTCCTTGATCTCATCCATTACTTTGTGCAGGGGATCAAATGTATTTCCATACTCATCCTTATCCGATATACCCATTACCACATCCCCGAACATCTGGATAAACCTGCGATAGGAATCCAACGCAAACCTTCGATCACCTGTTTGTTCGATCAGGATTTCAAATGTTTCATCATTCAAACCGAGATTCAGTACGGTATCCATCATACCCGGCATAGAAAGTGCGGCGCCGGACCTGACCGATAGCAATAAGGGGTTCGGACCCTTTCCATAAGTTTTACCGGTTGCATGCTCAAGCCGCTCGAGGTAGGCTTCGACCTCTGGTTTGAGTTTCTTCATCAGCTCCGTCTCACCTATATCATAAAACTGCTTACAGGCTTCGGTTGTAATAATAAACCCCGGCGGTACCGGTATTCCAATTTTGGCCATCTCCGCCAGGTTCGACCCTTTTCCACCGAGTAGTGATTTCAGTTCCGTTCCACCTTCGGTTTGCTCTCCGCCAAAAAAATAGATCAGCTTATCGTCACTCATAATGCTCTCCGTTAACTCCCCGGTTTACACCGGGTTTTAGTTATTATGTAATACCATTCTGATAAGTCCGATGCGGTTTTTACACATCGCCTTTCTCTCTCCTCTCCTAACCGTATCACCAAATGGATTCACAATGTAAATATTACAGAAATAATCTCCTGGGTTTCTATAACGGCGTACGTATCATAATCCATCGCATGTATCCGGTTAAGTCTAACAAACACCGAATGTCACCGACTTAAAAAAACGATTCAACCGCCAGGGTTCATAAAAACTTAATAAATGAACGGCCAAATACAATTTCGGCAACAAGTATAATCATAACGCTATAATGATTTCAGAAGTGCCGGGCCGGTAATAAATAAGCCATTTTCGTAACTACTAACTTTTTCATTGTGGTTTATTAACAGAGTTTGTTACTTCTAACTTGAGCATTCGCAAACCCAATAAATATTTACAGCGTGGATTTGATCTTATGGGACGCATAATTACAGTTTTCTGTTTTATACTGCTTTTTGCCTGTTACGCTTATCCGCAGGAAACCCAACCGTCGTTGCTCATTGAGTCTGAGCCGCCGGAAAACTCTTTATTATGGAAAATAACCGGTCACAACCTGGAGACTCCTTCCTACGTATTCGGCACCATCCACTTAATCTGCCGGGAGGAGTTGGTAGTTGATGATCGTATCACAAGCGCTTTATCGTCAACAGATCAGCTTGTTCTTGAGCTTGACCTGACGGATCAATCGGAGATGATGCAGGTCCAGCAACTATCAATGAATGAAGATGGGCTGAATATTGCTTCCGAACTTGATGAAGAGGTTGTCGGGAAACTTGATGAGCTCATCCGGCCCCATACCGGCATCGGCATGTCTCAGGCCGGAATGATGAAGCCGTTTGTCATCCAAAGTATGGTGATGTCCGCCCGGCTGTCCGAGTTGTGTGAAGAAGAATTAACTTCATATGAGAACTACTTTTTGGAAAAGGCCGCGGAATACGATCTGCCGGTGGAAGGCCTGGAAACCGCTGAGTTTCAGGTTGGTTTGCTTGATCGCATCCCGCTTGAAGAGCAGCTGGATCAGCTTGAAACAATGGTGATGGATGACCGCTTTGTTGCCGATCAGTTTGATCAGCTTTTCAGTTATTATCAGGATGAGAAAATCCATGAGATGTATGCGCTGTTTCAGGAGGATGAGATGTGGATGCAGTACAAGGATGATCTGCTCGATACCCGAAACCGTTCCTGGATTCCGGAAATGGAAAAGCTGATACAACAGCAGCCGGTCTTCTTTGCGGTCGGGGCCGGACATCTGGCCGGTGAGCAGGGGGTACTTCGTTTGCTTGAAGAAGCCGGTTACGAGATTAAAGCTGTTGGGTAATGATCAAACTCAGGCCCGGCGATGGGCAGCCGGACCTGGTTTAGATTTAGTTTTCTTCAGTTACCAGCTGTAACCCAGGCGCAGATAGATATCCCTTCCGGTTGAGGGCATTCTCGCCGTACTGGTATGCTCCCTGTAATAGGCATCCATCAGGTTATTCACGCCGGCACGAAGTTCAAGTTGATCAGATATTTTGTAGCGGCCGCTCAGATCAACCGTAATAAAACCGTCGGTAGGAGTTTCATTAGTGGTTTGATCGGCTATACGCTCCTGCCGCGCCACTCCGCGAACCCGGCCGTCTAAACCAAAATTATTCGCCTGCCACGCCATGTTGATAAATCCTTCCAGCGGGGGAGTCATGGGCAAAGGTTCGTTGAGCTCAAGATTTTCAGCGAATACATATGAGGCGCCGGATGCCATTTCCAGATAATCAGCCGGACTCCAGTACAACGATATTTCGCCGCCGGCCGTCACTGCCGAGCTGTAGTTCACATAGCATTGAAACATATCCGACTGAGGCTTGCCGTCAATGAAATTACGCATGTAATTGAAGAACAGTGCGGATTCGATACCGAAACTCCGTTGCCGGTTTTGCCGGATCACATTCAACTCTATCTGGGTGCTGCGCTCCGGGGAAAGCTCCGGATTGCCGTGATAGAAATAATCATCCACCGGATTGTAAATGTAGTAGCCGTAATGCTCCAGATGAGACGGCAAGCGCTCACTGTCCGAGAGCGAGAGTGTTGCCATATAGCGATCCTGGTGGTTCCAGTTAACCCCGAGCGAGCCGCTCAGCCCGACCCAGTTATTCGCTACCGGGATATCGCCGTACTCAGCCTGAAAAACCCCGGCAGCCGTATCGTTCAACAAATCACGCATGGAAAGCTCTGCCGCAACCGCGGCATTGAGCGTCCACGAAGAGCCGGCCGGGTAAGAATAGTCCACCGACAGGTAGGCGTTGTCTATGCGGGCATCTCCGATGTTATACAAATACATGTCGGACTCACTCTCATCGAGCGGCTCCATCAGCATATCGGCGAAGGCATCCAACCGGTGCAGATGCAAACCGATTTCGGCAAAATGATTCTGCTGATACACCGACATATCAACACGGGCGCCGGTAGTTCGCGTCTCCCCATACATCGGCATGTACATATCGGGCATTATCGTTCGCTCGGTAACATCACGGTCGTAATCGTCCATGAGGTGATCAACCCGGGTATGATATGGCTTGACCCGAAGTGACGATATGCCGTCGGCGATTTGAGTCCACTCATATTCGTAGCTGAACAAATGAGATTTTGCTTCTCTGGTATCCATCAACAGACCGGGGTACCCTATGTCGGTGGCCAGATCCCCTATGTAGGTAAATCTGCCGGTCTGGTTCGGGCTGAATTTCCGGTCGAAATCCAATTTCAGATTCATTTTGTCATACCCGGAAAGCGGAATCTCCTCGCCCCTTCCGGTTCGGTAATTACCGGCCTGACGATATGAAAAAGCGCCCTGTACGGCATTTCTTTGATCCGAATATCCCGTACTCAAACTGTACTTTTGGGAGGTTGCATTATGCTGAGCTCCCGCTTCAATCCGGCCAAACCATTGCCGGTTAAATTCCGGACGGCTTGTCACCAGGTTCATCGTTCCCCCCGGCCGGCTTCCCCGGCTGAGATCCGCATTGCCCCGGGAAACTTCAACCTTATCCAGATTATCGGTTTCCACGTACGATGTGACCGGATCCATGCGATCCACACAGGCCGGTGTCATTTTGACATCATCAATCAGAACCGTCATCCTTCCGGCCGACATGCCCCGGATGGCCGGTTCCCATCCGTAGTTGGCCCGTTTAATCATACCTACCCCGGCCAGACTCTGAATAAATTCCTCCGTAGTAGATGCATGATGATCGCCATAGGCATGAACATCCTCGGATGTTTGGCGGATAGCGCTGATCACAACCTCATCCAAACGGGAGGCCGCGGGAGTCAGATAAATTTCGAGCGGGGCGTTTATTTGATCTTCAGTCAGGTTGAGTAACTGAGGCTCGTAGCCCATTCTCGAAATCTTGAGTACGGCCTGCTCGCCGGATACTTCCAGCTCAAAATGCCCTGCCTCGTCCGTTACCGTTCCCTCACCGTTTTCCACGGTGATGATGTGCACCATCGGCAGCGGGCGGCGGTTTTCGTCGCTGAAAACCTGACCGGAAATCGAATTCCGGTCAGATTCTAAGCCTGCAAACAAAAATAGAAATGAAAGTAAAAAGTTCATGGCCTGCTCCTTACTCAACCACCAGTTCGTACTTGGCTTCGTATAATTCCGCTTCACCTTCTTTGAGGGTAACATAAACCTGCCAGTCGCCGGACATATTAAAGTTTACGACCCCCTCATAAAACCCGTCGCCAACCGGCTCCGGATGCTCATTGCCTTCCGAGCCATGATCCATGGAGCCCATCCACGGCTTGATTTCGATATCCAAATCCTGTACCGGGGGAAATGACATCATGGACTCCCGGTGATGAAGCGCCAGTTTCAGCTCGTTGGACCCGGTTTTCGGCTGCTCCGGTTCAATCCAGGTAAGTATATAGCGCTCATCATCGTCACCTGTAAACACCTGAACGTTCGGGGCGTCAGCTACGTCAAATTCACAGGCCTTATCGGTGCTATGATCCTGACCATTCAGCTGCCACTCCAACGACCAGCCCCCCATATCGCCTCCCGGCATATTTGGGATGATAGCCGTTTCAAACAGATTCGTATCCTCATCACGTACCGGCTCCGGCTGCCATACCGGCGCGGCATGCTCATGTTCTCCCATATCCATGACCGGAAGAATGGTGATATCCGCATCTTCCACAACATCATTGGATTCCGTTTCGCGAACATCGAGATATATTGGCGTAAAGGCGGTTTCCACCGGATGATCAGCATAGGCCTCTACGGTATATCCGCCGGATTCAACCGTACAGAGATGGTACAGCTCCTCATCAGGTTCAAACAAA
>SLQI01000292.1 GCA_007131535.1 Balneolales bacterium
ATTTCGGCGATTTCCTCTTCGCCGAACTTTTCCAGCACAAAGAGATCAAAGACGCCCCGGTTGAAAAAAGGCTGACGGCTTAGTTCTTCCAGTATCCGCTCATGGAGTTCTTCCCGGTTGATCATCAGGTCGAGCTCGTTTTTGATGCGATGGGCTTCATCCGGATTGTCATTAAAAATATCCTGAAGATCGTATAAGTTGTGCAGGTAGCCGGGGTCATCAAACTCATCCAAAGGGGTTAGCTCTCCTTCGGCATCTACTGCGTAATGTTCTTGCAGACTACGAATCTCACGGTTTTTAAGGGTATCATAGTCGATATCTGCCTCAAGGATATCTTTTTCTTTAAGCTTTTCTTCCAAGAGCTGATCTGCCTCTTTATAAACCCAGGCTAACAACTGCTCATCCTGTTTGGGATGATTACTGAACTTGTTATAAACCCGCAGATAAAGGTCATTGATAACTTCATCCGCAGTGATCGCACTTTCATCCATACCTAAATGAACGGCCTGATGAAGCCGGCGATTGACATATCCTTTTAATCCGGGAATGCCGGCTTTAAATAGTTGCTCGAAGGTGAGATTATCGGATTGCTGGTAGGACTCATCCAGATGCTTTTCCAGTTCGACTAACTGCCGGGCCTGCCGCTGTTTGCGTTTACGGAGGTGTTGTCGACGCTCTTTCTGCAAAGTGGAAATAATTTCACGTTTCAACGTAGCGAATGCATCACGTGTGATCTGATCCACCTCGTCTCCACGCCGTTTTACAACCCGCGGACCCGACTTCAGATTAATTTCAAGAGTCACATTATACTTGCCCCCATCTTCCGAGAGGATCACCTCAAGGGAAGCAATTTTGCTGTAACGCTTGAATAGTTTTTTCAGGTTTGCTGTATGCTCCTCAATCTGCTTTTCGTAATTCTCTGCTACCAGCTCACTCAATAATTTTTTATGGTTGTGGATCTTATACTTCAACATATCGAACCTCCTTATTCATCCGAATAGTACCGTTACCTTAACTTGCACCGATCACTGTGTGAAAGTGTGGTTGTATAGTTATTAACAACAGGTCAGCGGCAACGCGTTTCAGAAGAGGGGAACTAAGATATGGGCGTTTTCTTAGTGGCACTACCCCGAAGCGTTTTATTGGTCGCTGTCTTCCTTCATAGCCTTAAACATCGTTTCGGTATCTTCGGGAGGTTCGGTCATCAAACTCACCAGGACGGTAGCGAGCGTTCCAGCAATTATACCGGGAATAAGCTCATAGATGATATCCGTCAAACCGGGAATATAATACCAAGCAATGGTGACGATCGCGCCGCTGAACATTCCGGCAATGACGCCGGCGCGGGTGGTGCGCTTCCAGTAAAGTGCGAGAATGGAAGTTGGTCCTAATGAAGCCCCAAGCCCGGCCCAGGCGAATAGAACCAGCTGAAAAACAATTTGCTCAGCAAGCATCCCGAACACCAGGGCACCAATTACCAACAGTACAACGATGGAACGACTGTAAAACACCAGCTGTCGCTGGGGGAGCCGCTCCCCTTTCTTGATGATTTTTTCATAGACATCCCGTACCACGCTGGAAGCCGCTACCAGCAGCTGAGAGTCAGCCGTTGACATGATTGCCGCAAAAATGGAGGCTACTACTGCTCCGAACAGGATGGAGGGCAAATACTCCTGCGCTAAAAACGGATAGAGGTTTTCCGAATCTCCGGCGGGTATCATTTCCAGCTCGGGAAATACGGTTCGCCCTACCAGTCCGGTGAATACCGCACCCCAGGCCATGATCACATTCCACGTGGTTCCGACAACACAGGCGAATCGAAAGTCCCGGCTGTCGCTGATGGAAATATAGCGGGCCAGAATGTGTGGATTGCCGGGCACTCCCAGACCGATTCCCAGAAATCCGATAAACACCCCGATGGAAAGAGCGGTCGGATCGACGAGGGTCGGATCCAGGGTTGAAAGTTCGGCCACAATAGCATTCCAGCCTCCCTGATCCATAACTACCAGCACCGGCAGCAGCACCAGGGCAACGATCATAAAAATGGCTTGCACCATATCGGTAAGGCTGACCGCCAGAAAACCGCCCAGCACGGTGTAGGCGAGTACAATGGCCGCAGTAAGCAAAATTCCGGTAGCCGTTTCAAGACCAAAGCCTGACGCAAAAGCTTTTCCTCCCGCTACAAATTGGGAAGAGATATAGCCAATCATAAAAATCAGAAAAATAGCTACAATCGTAATTCGTAGCCTACCATCATGATCACTAAACCGTTCAGCAAAAAAATCCGGAATAGTAATACAGTTTCGGTTTTCCGTAAAATTTCTAAGTCTTCTCCCGTAATAGAGAAAGAGAAATATTTCAACGACGATGTAACCCAATACCGCCCAAACTGCCGACGGTCCCTGAGCATAGGCCATTCCAGTTACACCTAAAAGCAGCCATGCACTTCTTCCGGAAACTACTGCCGAAAGAGCTACTACAAATCGATTCATTTTGCGACCGCCAATAAAATACTCTGAAATACCCCGGGATGAGAATCTGGAAGCGTACACTCCAATACCGATAATCAGAAGGAGATAGGCAACAAAGGCGATGACAGCGCTCGAATCGAATGAAACTGAGATTAGCTGTGTTTCATCCATGCTTTTTAGA
>SLQI01000391.1 GCA_007131535.1 Balneolales bacterium
GAAGCCTTGTGGAGAGGTAGTTGCTTGTTTTAACAGATCTCTCCGTTACGGCTCGATATACACCGAGTCAAAGGGCTTTATCTAAGCCTCGCCTCCAGTCGAGATGACAGCACGTGGGGGGGGATAGCGCGGCTTCGCCGCGCGGAGATATATTCTGGCTATAAAAGCAGGGTAAAGTTAGTTGTGCAACACACACTGAAACCAACCGATAATGATGCCTATATTGACTACACTTAAAATCAAACTCTTTACGAAGCGTTTATCTTAAATACTTAGTCGGATTGTAATGTTAAAGCTATTTTAATTACCAAATTATGGTACGACCTACAGAGGTAAAGGCACTTGAACCCTACAAAATCTGGTTACGTTATTCTGACCAGACTGAGGGCACATTGGATTTATCGGATTTAGCTAAGCAAGGAGTCTTCAAAGTATGGAATGATCAAGATGTCTTTCATTCTGTTTTTATAACTACGCACGGTTCCATTGCCTGGGATGATGAATTGGAGCTATGTGCAGATGCCCTATACCTTCAACTAACTCACCAACTCCTCAATAATTAACAATCCGATCCAGCGCAAACTCAATGATGGTATCAACACCATCATGCTCATCTTCCTGAAGCAAGGAAACCTGATAGTCCACCGGCACGCCGGGTTCAAGGTGTTCGCCCTGCATATTTATCGTCTGTGTTGATGAAAACCGGTAGAGCCATCCGTTGGGGAGTTCGCCGAAAACCGGGGTCCCTCCTCCACCTCCGGTCTGACTGCCGACCAGTATGGCATTTACATTTTGGCGCATCATTTCAGCAAAAAAAGTTGTAGTGCTGTAGGATGAACGGTTGATTAGAACTGCCACCTTGCCTGTATATTTCGGCCCGTCGCGGGGAGTCACGTTAAGCGTATTCCAGGAAGAAAAACAGTCCGGGCAAGCCCCGTTTTTAATTCTGCTCTGCCCGTAGCTGTAACTTTCACGCGCAAAACCGGCGGCCAGTTTATTGGCGTTATCGAGACTTCCGCCACCGTTGCTTCGCACGTCAATAATGACAGCCTTCAGACCCTGAGCCCGTTCCATCAATTGATCCATGTGGGCTTCTGAAATCTGCTCGGTAAATGACCGGTAATTCACATACAAAACAGAATCGATAATCTGGCTGCGAAATGGTCCGGTGATCCAAAAATCCCTTGCCAGATAATTCCGGTCAATAATTCCCTGATTGTAATCAAGCGGATAATCCTGGAACCAATCCCAGTTCCGGCTCCGGTCAAAAGAGCTGGTTAGATTTACATGACCGTCCTCCAGCTCAAAAAGCATCTCCGACAATACATCAAACAGCTCTTTTTCCGGCATGCCGTTATAAATGCGCTCTTCATACCGGTTCTTAACATCCTGCCAGTCTATTTCTTTTAGCTCAAAATAGCTGTAGCGATCATTGGCATCCTGCCACAAATGTTCAAAAACGGTTTGCGCTTCATCTGAGATGTCTTCGACCAGAAAGATCTTTTCACAGGCCGAAAGGCTTATCAATAAAATCAAACCGGAAAGGAGCGGGAGCAGCCTGTAAGTTTTCATAGCTTCATGGTTAAGGATAGCAAGTAATTTCCACGGCTTCTTTTTGAAGGATGCACGTTTTGCAGAGAGGTATAATCATAGGAGTAAGTGAGTCCCATGCTGCTGTTTTCGCTCAATCCCCACTGCAGGGTTGGGATCAATCCAAGATTTATAGCAGATCCCGGGTAGAAAAGGAAAGCGGAGTTATAAACCGAAGCGGCAAAGCCGTCTTGCTCGTAGCCAAACCCTTTGGGCAGCGAACTTACATAGCCGGAAGGAATGTAAAACCCGATCAACTGCAGGTGGCTGAGAGTTTGAAACGAAAACTCCTGATTCATTAACCGGAATGGGACCTCATATTTCATAGCCGGACCAAATGCCGTAAAGTAATCGGAGCGGCCCGTGTAATTCTGAAATCCACCGGGCGTTCGGGAGTTGAATTGATTATTATTCGCCCATCCCCAACTAAACCGGCTCTCTTGATCTGTCTGATAAAGCGTAAGTGCCAATAAACTTACAGAGGTAGACTCCAGGTTTCTACCAAACCGGTTTTGGGATTGTCCGGAGGCATAACCCAGCATCCAGATGTTTTCTTTAGCTCCATCAAATTTGGTATAAGTGAGATTAACAGACCACTGAGCACCGGAAAATCGCAAAGGGGAATACCCTTCATCAACTTGCGAGCCGGATAACAAGCCGCCGCCAACCGATAAATACCTTTCCTGGCTGTATGCCTCTGTGCTCAATACCATGAGTAGGAGAGGGATTAGGAATATTAGCTTATTCATTTTTTTAATTGAAAATTTCAGATTAAAAATTGAAGAATTACCGGAGCAGACACAGCGATAATTTTCAACTTTCAATCTTTAATAACTTACAGATCCAGGAGTATTGGCAACCATACTGCCCCGGCCCCCTGGATACCGGATAACTCCTCCGCTATCGCTACGTCGTTTCCGGTATGACTACTTTTCTTACATAGGCGAAGCTCTACAGGCATTTCAGAGCGACCTCTAAAACCCAATAAGCCTTCCACAAATCCTCAGGAGTCCGTTTGTGAGAATGCCTTTAGCAAAACAATCAAACGGC
>SLQI01000100.1 GCA_007131535.1 Balneolales bacterium
CCTGGAATGAATTCGCAAATCGCCTCGGGCAACGGGAGCTGCCGCGATTGGATGATCTCAATGGTGGATATGCTTACCGCCTGCCGCCACCGGGCGCTGTCGTTGAAGATGGGGTACTGCATGCCAATGTATCCTATCCCGGTCTCGCTATTCGCTTTACTACCGATGGCAGCGAGCCCGGCCCGGAATCTGAGCAGTTTGATCAGCCCGTGGAACTTTCGGGTGATGAAGAGATCAGGCTGCGTAGCTTTGACTCCAATGGACGTGGCAGCCGAACGGTTCAGGTATCCAATCCGTAAGGCACTGCCACTTTTCTAACAGGCACTTATTACCAAGCCCTCCAGGCAAAGGCAATCTTTAATCCACTAAACCGACTTATTTACAATCAGTTTCTGGGGTAGGCTTTGCTCCATCACCCCGACCCCGAATAATGCGTAGTCGTATCGGGCGGGATCTTCCGGGTTGAGTTTTCGGAGAACATCGGTCAACTCGCAAACAGCCTTCCAGTCGTTTTGTTTGCGGGTTAACAGTCCGAGCCGGCGGCTGTGGCGGGCTACATGCACGTCCAGTGGAATTTTCAGCTCGGCGGGGGACATGAAGTTCATCAATCCGGTATCAACGGGGCTGTTGTTGCGGATGGTCCACCGCAGGTACAAGTAGAGCCGTTTACAGGAACTGTTTTTTTCGGGGTCGGCTATGTGTTTGCGTGAGCGCTCCGGAAGATCCGGGGCAAGATTGAAGAACTGTTCCCGGAAAACGGATATCAACTCGCGGTTGAGTCGCAGTGAGAGCTGGTAGCAATGTGCCCAGAAATACTCCGGATCGCCGAAACGGTGCAACATGTGTTGCATCAACATAATCAACCCGTAAACATCTTCCGGTTTGAAGGTGCGGTGTTTGAAATCAGTAAACCGGTCGGCATCCGAATCGCTGAAGTCGGCTATGAATCCGGAGGGGGAGTCTCCCATTCGTGCGAGCAGATCACCCACTTTCCGTATGACGATATCCCGGCGTCCCCAGGCCATCAGTGCAGCGAAAAATCCGGCAATCAGCCGGTCGATCCGGTCATCATACTGATACATGAACCTCAACGGATCGGCATCGATATACTCCGGCTGCTCAATTTGGTCGGCCAGCTCATCGAGTACAGGGCCGAGTTGTGCCAGTTGTTTTTTGCCGGCGGCTCTTAGCGGTTTGGAACGTGCGGACACCTCAGATCAACAATTGATTTTGGAGTGCTTCGGTTAACTTTCGGTTGGCTTTGGGGAACGGATAGTCGCCAAGCTCGTCGGCTCGCACCCACTTAATTTCGGTACTGCTCACCGGCCGGGGGGTGCCCGAGGTGATACGACAAAAATAGGCTCGCATCCGGATAGAAAAGTGCGAATAGGCGTGCTTCAACTGCATGAATGGTTGTTCAACCAACACATCGACCCCCAGTTCTTCCCGAAGTTCTCTTGCAACGGTTTCTTCAATAGACTCACCGACCTTTTGTTTGCCACCGGGAAACTCCCAGAGTCCGCCCAGCATCGCATCTTCAGGTCTTTTTGCAATAAGCAGCCGGTGGTAATCATCACGGATGATTCCGATACCGATTTCATGATGCGGCCGTTTTTTAGCGGGTGATTTATAGGGCACTTCATCAGTGCGCGCTGTCTTGAAAGCGACGCATTCACCGGCAAGCGGACACAGGGTGCAGGAGGGGTTTTTCGGAGTGCAGATTGTAGCGCCGAGCTCCATGATCGCCTGGTTGAAATCACCGGGATGTCGCCGGGAGATCATTTCAGCGGCGGCGGACTCAATATGCTTTTGTGTGTCACGCTTGCGGAGGTCACCGTCCAGACCGTGGTAGCGGGCCAGAACTCGTTGCACATTTCCATCCACTACGGGGCAGGGTTGATTGAATGCGATACTGGCAATTGCAGCCGAGGTGTAGGGGCCGATGCCTTTCAGCTTTTGAAGTTCATCCGCTGTTTCGGGCAGTTTCCCACCATAATCCGAGACAACTACCTTGGCGGCCGAGTGCAGGTTACGAGCCCGGCTGTAATAGCCCAGACCTTCCCACAATCTCAGCACTTCCTGCTGATCCGCCCGGGCGAGATAATGAACGGTGGGAAAAGCTTCAACGAACCTGCGGTAATATGGAAGCATTTGATCCACGCGGGTTTGCTGAAGCATAATTTCGGAAACCCATATCAAATACGGATCGCCGCTCTCCCGGAACGGAAGACTCCGTTTGTGGCTATGATACCAGTCGAGTAAACGGTCCGTGGGGGAATTATAATCAGTCACAACGGATTAATCCCGTTCGATTTCCTTAACCGTGATATCTACGGTTAGATTGGAGGCCGCTCCGTACTGGTCGGTAGCTATAACTTCAAAGCTGTGTTCCCCTACCTGGCGGCGGTGGGGGGTCCAGGTAAATTCGCCGGTGTGTTCATCAATTTCAGCACCTTCGGGCAGATCCACTCCGATGTAGCGTATGAGATCAGGATGCGTGCCGTCCGGGTCATGCGCTTCAATGGGCAGGGAAAAATCCTCGCCGGCTGATATGGTGATAGGGCGCACCGGTGAAAAACGCGGTGGAGCGTTGAAGCGCCGAACGTCAATTTCAAAAGAAGTACTGTCGGTCCGTCCGTCCCTTGTTGAGGCGACGATAGTAAAATAATGGCGCCCGGTCTGGTTCGCTGATGGCTGCCAGTAAAAGCCGTTTCCGCGGATTTCGGCATTATCCACCGAGGAACGGTATCGAAAGCGGATGTCATCAGCCGGGACATCATTTTCAAGCTGAAGAGGAATTAAAACGGGCCGGGGGTGGGGAATGACGATATCATCGATGGAAGCGAGCTGAATTTCTTCATCATCTGATAACTCCGGTTCATCGGGCAGTTCTGCAAGTTGGTCTTCTTTGTGTAACTGGAGTACTTCATCATCCTCGCTCATCCATAACATGGATTTGGTAACCGCAAAGTAGTTGCCCCGGTTACCATTACGGCGGAACTCATAATCCTGCTGATTTTCATCCATGAGCCAGATCTGCCCCTCTTCGGTACGGATAACATAAAGATCATTCCAGAATTCCATTCGCTCAGGAAGTTCATCAACCCGTGTATAGAGGGTCATCTCACCATTTGAGCTGTCAACCTGGTATATTCTTCCTTCATCATCAGAAGCCCAAAGCCGGTTATTGGTATAAAACAAGCGTTCAGCTTCATTCTCAATCCGGATGGAGTCGCCGTCGGCTGAAATGGTATCACCGGATTGCCTGAACGGCTGAATATATTGGTGATCGATAAGTGCGTACACACGGTTTATGCCACCGGCCAGTGAGCTGATGTGTGCGCCTTCAATCAAATATTTCGGTTCCTGATCAACCGACTCCTCTGAAGCCAAAGAGAGCAGGCCGAGACCGTCATTTTCCAATGCAATGAGAAGATGAGAACCGATCCGGTGGACATCAAGCGGGTAAGATGGCAGATAGGTGGATGAGTAGACCCCGAGTATTGAGGTAGGTTCAATTACCGTGAGGCGGTTATCATCGTGGCCGAACAGATAAGCAAATCGTACGTCGGCAACGATTCGGTTACCACGTTTTTCCATGCCGGGGTTGGTATACAGATATTCGAGCGTATCGGAACTGGTACGGAAAACGGCCAGCCCCTCATCTTCGGAAAGGGCGTAGAGATGTGCCGGACTCGCGGAAAGTTCTTTCAGCGCCGGAATTTCCATAGCCGTTTGATAATCTTTTACCAACCGGGGCTGTGCATCAGCATTAAGTACCAATGCTGTTGTGAAGAGAACTATGGGGGCTAAAATTCGAAGAAACAGGTGCATTACAACCATTTATGTCGTTTATACCAGGCTATAGTTTCGGAAACGCCTTCTTCCAGGGTTACTTGTTGCGCGTAATGTAATTCTCTTTGCGCTTTTTCAACAGCGCAGGTCCATTCCATTACCAGTTCATTAGCTTTGTCGCGATTTATAACGGGATAATGTCCAAAAACTGATGATGCGCCTTCAATCACACCGGCGGCTCTTTTTACCAGTTTAGGGGAGAGTTTCAGGGAGAAACTCTTACGGCCGAGCTGCCGGGTTATCACCTCCTTGATCTGCTCCCAGGTATACAGCTCTTCACTGGAGATAAAGTAAGTATGCACGCCGGGCTTGCATTGTTTGAAGGCCAGCATTATTCCTGATACAACATCCCGCACGTGAATCAGCGAAAGCCGAACGGACTTCCCGTCACCAATAATCGGAAAAAGGCCGCGAGAGGCGGACTTAAATACTTGGTAAATTTGTTCTTCGCGGGGTCCGTAGACTGCCGGTGGTTTCAAAATAGAGACAGATAAGGCCGGGTCGGCGATACGATGGACCATTTCTTCCATTTTCTTTTTGGATTCACCGTACATACTTACCGGCATAAGGGGGTCTTCCTCAGTCACCGGCCGGCCGAAACTCGGCCCTGTGGAAGCCAGGGAGGAAAGAATTATTAACTTACGGATACCCGCTTTCTGTGCGGTGCGCACTATGTTCTCGGTGGCATCGACGTTGGCGGCATGGAAAGCATCACGGTCGGGCGCACTGGTTCGTGCTGCCAGGTGGAAAACCACATCGCTGTTTTCCATTCCCTTTTTAAGCGCTTCAATGTCATGCAGGTCGCCTTTAACCCGGGAGATGTTTTTACCGGCAAGCCACTTCTCATTGCTGCGGATCAGACAGTTTACCGATTCCACCTCCGGGTTTTGCAATAAATGATCAACTAAATGGCTTCCGATAAATCCGGTTCCTCCGGTTACGAACGCACGCATAAATTTCCTATATTTTTGCCCTTCTTTAAACCGGCCATAAAAATTCTGACAGGCCGCAACAATATTCGATGGAATATAGGGCAATATCCCTTCCATTTAAACCAGACATTATATTTGTATTGTGATAAAGTCAGCGCTACCAAAGCGGGTTGCTCTGTTCACCGGTAATTATAACCATATTGCCGACGGGGTATCCTTAACACTGAATCGCCTGGTTGCCTATCTTGAACAACAGGGAATTGAAGTATTGGTATTCGGTCCGACGGTAAAACACCCGCCGGTTCAACACAACGGCACCTTAATTCCGGTACCGTCTGTTTCAGCACCGGGCCGGCCTGAATATCGCGTATCACTATTTTTCCCGCTACATGCCCGCCAAAAATTGATTGATTTTAATCCGGACCTGGTTCATATCGCCACACCGGATATTCTTGGATTGCAGGCTATGTGGGTTGCGGTTAATGAAGGATTGCCGGTTGTGAGCTCATTCCACACCAATTTTGCCTCTTATCTCAAGTATTATGGTTTCGGAATTCTTGAGCCCCTGTTGTGGAAATATCTGATTTGGTACTATCGCTACTGCAGGGCACTGTTTGTTCCAACGCCATCTATGAAAGAAGAGCTTGAGCAGCGTGGGGTAGATACCGATCTCAGAATTTGGTCCCGCGGGGTTGAAGTGGACCGTTTCCATCCTGAAAAGCGCAGTTCGGCATGGAGGGAAAAACGGGGGATCTCCGAACAGGAACGAGCCGTTTTATTTGTATCTCGTCTGGTCTGGGAAAAAAACCTATCTGCGATAATTGATGTCTTCGGCAGGCTTAATCACAGCGGGGAAAATGTGAAAACCGTTGTTATCGGGGATGGGCCGGCTATGCAGGAAATGCGAACAAAGCTGCCTCAAACTATTTTTATTGGCGGATTATATGGAGATGCGCTCTCTGAAGCGTATGCTTCATGCGATCTTTTTATGTTCCCTTCTGATACTGAAACATTCGGCAATGTTACATTGGAAGCCATGGCCAGTGGGCTACCGGTTGTAGCGGCGAATGCAGCCGGTAACAAAAGCTTAGTGAAACCCGGAGAAAACGGTTTTCTGGTTGATGCTAATGATTTTGATGGTTTTGCTAAATGTATTAATTTGATAACCTGTGATGAAGCGTTGCACCATTCCATGGCTGTGAAATCACGAAAAATGGCCGAACAATATGATTGGCCCAAAGTTATGGAGGCTTTGCTGAATGACTACCATGACCTGCTATCCCGGTTTTGATACAAATCTGGTAAGTATGAGCTGTTTATGAATAGCATTCAGTTTTTTTGTGAGAATTCTGTGAAATTTCCACCATTTAGTGAGTGTGGTAATAATTGACAACACGATTAGTTTCGAAAGCAACCGGTTCAAATTTCTGTAATTTATGTTTTTAATTCAATAACAAACCCGCTGCTATAGAGGTAAAAAAGTACTGATTAAGTTATCCGGTTGTCGACAAATTTTGTGAGATCTGATGGCAAGATTGCATTAAAGCAGTCGTTTAATCTGAGAACTTAGCATCTTTTTTTTATCACCGGTATCAATTGTTACTTGAAAATCTGTGTTGATGCAAAGTGCTGTCGGATGCTTTGAGTTTTCAAGCAGGCACTAATTAAAACTTCCTCTGTTGATTTGTACAACCCCAATACCGGAAACCCAATGTAGCGCAGTTGAATAAGCAAAGTTAAGCATTGTTTTCAGTTTGTTTTACCTGCTCAATCCGGAGTCGGTTGTTCAATTTCTAAGCACCACAGTACTTATAAAAATAGCGGAATAGAAACAACCTCGGCAAGAATGCAATAGTTTGGCTTGATGCCGTGTTAGATTGGTTATGCATTGTGCCCACAGGTACACCTCATCGCATCATTGCAAAACAATGTTGACTCGATTGAAAGAAAAATAACATTATCAATTTGAATGAGTGTGTATAAAATGTTACTTATGGGTAATGTCGGTTGTTGAGTTATTCCCCTAAGATTGTTTGCCAAATTTTAAATTACAATCAGAGTGTGAAAACCTTGAAAATTTTGTGGCTGTATAGTAGTGATGAAAAATCATAAAAATACCTACATATTGACTAAGGGCGTGTAATAAAGTAACACTACACAAATTGTGGCGTAATGCTGATTTGAACAAAGTATAATTGTACCTATATTTGCAGGTCAAATTCCCGACAAGCCAAAAGGTTTAATGAATGGCTAATTATAAGTCAGACCGTAAGTCGTCAGACATATTTACCAAAGCTTACGAATTTACAAAGGCAGATGAGGTAAAAGCTCAAGGGCTATACCCATACTTCAAGCCGCTTACCGAAACTGACGGTAACGAGGTCGTTATTGACGGTAAACGGGTTATAATGGCGGGGTCGAATAATTATTTAGGCTTAACCAATGATCCCCGAACCCTTGAAGCGGCACAGCAAGCGATCCGCAAGTATGGAACCGGCTGCACCGGCTCCCGCTACTTGAACGGTACACTCGATCTGCATCTCGAACTTGAAGATCGTTTGGCCGCTTTTATGGAAAAAGAGTCCTGTGTACTGTTCAGTACCGGGTATCAAACCAATGAAGGCTCTATCCAGACATTGGGCGGCCGAAATGATGTTATTTTCTCCGATAAAGACAACCATGCGTGCATAGTAGTCGGAACGCTGTGTTCCAATGCAAAAACCGTGCGATACCAGCATGGCGATATGGACCATCTCCGGATGCTGCTGGAACGCGAGGACCCCGATAAAGGTAAAATTATTGTAAGTGACGGGGTGTTCTCGATGTCCGGTAAAATTGCCAATGTGCCGGAGATCGTTAAACTTGCCAAAGAGTTTAATGCCCGGATTTATCTCGATGATGCCCATGCCATCGGTGTATTAGGTGAAACCGGCAAGGGGTCTGCTTCTTATTTCGGATTGCTGGATGAAGTGGATCTCGTCAGCGGAACTTTCTCAAAATCATTTGCTTCACTCGGCGGCTTCATTGTCGGTGAACGTGCCGTAATAGAGTATATCAGACATTATTCACCCGCCCATATCTTCAGTGCGTCCATGCCGCCGGCAAATGTTGCTACTGTTCTTAAGGCGCTTGAAATTCTCGAAGAAGAACCCTGGAGATTGCGACGCCTGGAAGAAATTTCCAACTATATGAGGGATGGACTTAACAGTCTCGGCTACAACGTCTGGGATAGCCAGAGTCCGATAATTCCCGTTGTCATCGGTGATATGATGGAGTGCTTTACATTCTGGCACGATCTGTTTGAGACCGGAGTTTACGTAAATGCCGTCATACCGCCGGCTGTGCCGCACGGTCAGGCCCTGGTAAGAACCAGCTATATGGCTACTCATACCAACGAACAGCTCGATGCTATTCTCGAAGCGTTCAGGATTGTAGGAATTAAAAATGGTATCATAGACCGAAACGGTCATTCTTTAATAGAAGCTTAACTGGTGAGCAGTAGTAATACTCCGGATTTTCAACAAGCGGTATTTGTATCTACGGCGGAAGAATTTCGGGACTTCCTGGAATTCCCTTACAAGCATTATAGCGGGGATAAAAACTGGGTTCCTCCTTTGCGTATCATGCAGAAACATCTGCTGGATACTAAAAAGAACCCGTTCTATAAACATGCCGAAATCGCCCTGTTTCTGACCTACTATAACGGGAAACCAGCCGGACGCATAGCTGCGATTGATAACAAGGCATACAACGAATATAATGGCTCTAAAACCGGATTCTTCGGTTTCTTTGAGTGTGTTGACTACCAGGGTAGCGCAAATCTATTGTTCAAAGTAGCTCAGGATTGGCTGAAGGATCGGGGGCTGACTACCTTCATCGGACCTATGAGTCCCGGTATGCTTGATGAAATCGGTATTCAGGTAGATGGGTTTGATCATAAACCCGCCTTAATGATGCCGTACTCCAAACCGTATTATGATAAACTGATCCAGGGCGCCGGATATCAGAAAGCAGTGGATCTATATGCTTATAAAGTTACTAAAGAAACGGTAGCTTTAGCCCGCACTGAAAAAGCCGATGAAATTGTCAGGAAACGTACTCCCGGCTTGAATGTCCGCCGGATCAATCTGAGGCGAACTAAAAAGGAAGTCGAAATTATTCATCATATATTCAATGAAGCCTGGAAAAAGAACTGGGGATTCTCCAGGGTAAGTCTGGATGAGTTTTATGATCTGGCAAAAGGCATAAAAAAAATTATCGATCCGGATTTTGCCCACATTGCTGAAGTTGACGGAAAACCCGTCGCTTTTTCAATTGCCCTGCCTGATCTGAATCAGGCATTGCAGCACCTTGATGGCAGCCTGTGGCCGACAGGCTGGATGAAGCTACTCTACCATAAGCGCAAGATAAATCAGATACGAACAGCTCTGATGGGGGTGCTTCCGGAATATCAAAAAAGGGGGATAGATATACTGCTGCATCGGGAGGCTATAAAAAACGGACTGGGTAAAGGGTTTGTAGCCGCTGAGATGAGTTGGTTATTGGAAACCAATTCAAATATGATTTCAGTTGCTGAGAAAATCGGCGGCTACAAGGAAAAAGTTTATCGCTTGTATCAGAAATAAGTTTTTACGGGTTGATGCTGCATTTGGGATGAAAGGAGACCCGTGGTTGAGGGTGTTCCGGCCAATCACTCATCGCTAATCTGCACACGTTGATCTGCTATCGTTAATCCGACCAAGTTGATGCAGATGTCCGGGGAGAGTCACAATTGTTAGCCGTTGCACTTATAATCAGGCAAGACCGTCGGATAGCAGGGTAACGGTTTGTGATATCAGATTTTTTAATTTCCGGAAATCATTTAATATGATAATGGTCGTATCACGTAATTGCTGCTGAATTCATTTGTAAATATAGCAGTAAATCCGTTATTTAGGGATGTGATAAAAAGCTTTAGCTAACCGGTCTAAAAGTCCGTTTGTAAGGGCTCGGACTGAAGCACTCCGGAGATCATTAAAGTGGTTAGGATTTCGGAGTAACGGTTTGCAAAGTAAAAAAACAACCAAAGGCAGGCGCTATTGAACGATATGATCGTCCGGTTTGTAATTCGGAACGGTAGACGATTTGTGTGCCTGAATAAAATATTCACCCTAATGCTGATTCTATGAGTGTCAAAACTCTAAGTAAGCCGGCCTCTCTGATTCCTTCGGACAGTGAATACAAGGTTCGATCCTCTTCAATCAAAAAGTTTAAAAAGGATGAGTTGCTTGAAGTTTATCGAACCATGAATTTGTCAAGGAGGCTTGATGATAAAATGCTGACTTTGCTCAAGCAGGGTCGTGGTTTTTTCCATATCGGTGCTTCGGGACACGAAGCTGCGCAGCTTGCGGCAACTAAAAGCATGACACCCGGTAAGGACTGGGGGCTACCTTACTATCGGGATATGGCTTTTGCACTTGGTATGGGGATGACTTCCAGGCAAATGCTTTCCGCTCACCTGAGTAAAGTGACGGATACCTCCTACGGCAAACAAATGCCATCGCATTTCAACAGTCGCGATCATCGGATTGTGTCGGTATCCAGTGCTATTGGAGCTCAGTTTCTGCCCGGCCTGGGTATTGGTCTGGCCAATAATTTATTGGGTGAAGACGAAGTGGCGTATATTTCAACCGGTGATGGAGGCACCTCTGAAGGTTCG
>SLQI01000457.1 GCA_007131535.1 Balneolales bacterium
GAGGAAGGCCTCGTCGGTAGAAAAAAACATGCCTCCGATACCACGCTCCGTCAGGAGCGTTTCGTGGCCGACCGTGCCCGAAAACCTTCACAAAATGTTCCTAACGGAACATGCAGCCGGCTTCCATCCTTTTGCTACCGACGAGATGTTCCTAACGGAACATATTGCAGCCTGCCGGGCTCAATTGATTGAATCCTGCATCTTGCCTTGTGATCCCAGTACGATTAATATTTGCTTGCACTGTTGTCCGACTAAATGTTTGTAAATATCCTATAATGCTCTATGCCACAATTCTCTACGGGATGTGCAATTTTTGCAGGTTAGCTAATGAATATCCATTACCGTCGGCTTCAGCCGACGGTTGTACGGCTCCCACAAAGTTATGGGGCTTTAGCCCCGAAATGGTACTTTGACATATATTGAAAATCCTTCCATATAGGGAAACCTCGGTTTGAAAAGAGGGATGGCTGGAATTGTGGTGCAGGGCTAAAGCCCCGCGTTAATATGAGGGAGGATGCGCTTAACCGTTGACTGAAGTCAACGGAAATGGATGGGTGCGAAGCTGATAACTAACAACAGAATTAGATTGTCAACCCTGAATGAGCTAACATACAGCGTTGCGAAATGTATATTGCATTAAGCCGGTACTTATCTGTTGATTGATTAATTTTTCTTACCAGCAACAATCAAACTGCCAATCCTAAATCTCAATATGTTCCCATTTGAGCCATAACTGCTATAGCACTTATAAACAACAACCTACCACTGAGTCCTAACTGCCATTTACTCTGCCTTCAAAATTTATTTTGAAAATTGAATGCAGATAATATATTTATACCTGAAGGTTTTGCAGGGTCAAGACAACAACAGGGGTTGATCAGTATGGTGGCAATACAAAGCTTTCAATGATAGAAAAGGGGTAACTTATATTAGAGGGTAACCAATATGGATTCTTCTGTCGATAATCCGGCGAAGTGGCTGGATCAGCTTATTCATCAGCCGGAAGACGAGCATATCGTAAGTGTTGCCGTGCAGCAGTGTTACCGGTATACGCAGGCGCATCTTTCCTATCGGCGATCTGCGGGAGCCCGCTATACGGAGCTGCTGCAGATTAGCCGGGAGCAACTGATATGGGATTGCATCGCTGATATGTTTGCGCGTGATGAATACGACCGCTTCGTGGAATTCGTGCGGTATTTTGAGGATATCCCCCTTCGGGAAATCTCTTCGGCTGAAGCACAAATGTACTTTCGCCGGTTCATCGCCCGAAAAGTTAACGACCGGATTTTCCGTATGCTGCGGGAATACGACGGAAACCTGGGCAAGCTGTACCGGAACCTTCGGATTGCTGCCCGTAGTTCGTCCCGGGTGCATGTTTCCAAAATTCAGGAGGGCAACTGGGTTGTACTCAATGATTATCAAACCCGGTATCATAACGCGGAGTTAATTCAACCCGAATTTTTCGAAATGCGACTCACCAGCCGAATTCAAACCGGCGAGGAAACCATCCCGACGATCCTTTCTCACTGCGTCGATATCATGGAAGAATCCGAAGGGAAACCGGCCTATCCGCTGATCGGCCTGGCGGCCATCATTCGCTCAACCCTGCAGTTACTTGCCCGGAACGAGGAAATTTTCACTCCGGTAAACAGCCTCGATATTCAACAGGATTTCGAGGTCAACAACCTCATTTCCGGAGTTATGGCCCGGGTTCACGCCAAGTGGTATGAGCGCTACGTTTCTTCCGGCAAATTGTCAGATCAAGTGTACAGTCTTTATCTCCGGTGCATCGAACAGGCCATCCGATCAAAGGTCGAAGATCAGGCCGGCAGTTCACTGTATAAGGAGCTCAAGCAACATCTGCCGGACCTTAGTCGTGCTCAGTATGCCAAAAATCACCGGCCCTATCTGGAGTATCTGTACAAGAGGGTAAAAGCTGAGCTTGCAACCGAATTACAGGAAAATTGATTTTATTTTCAGCAACAGGATTTAACTGTTACGATTGATTATGGTAGAATGTAATCTTGCCGGATTTAATAAACTGCCGGATTTACATTGTAACAGGATGTAGAATTGATTTTCCAAACTAACTTTCATGAATCACCTTCAAGAAAAACATATCGAACAATATTTGCTAAGAGACAATACCCTTGATGAGGGTGTCAGGCAGCATATTCACAGTCATCTTTCCGAGTGCGATGAATGCCGGAAGATTTACGATGAGCTACGGACTTTTTACCGTGAGCTTGATGCCACTGCTTCCCCACCCCGGCAGCAGGTTCAACAGTTAACGCAATCCATTCTTACCTCGCCTTTTAAAGAGCGGCTTCATCCGGTGAAAGAGTCTCTTGTTGATACCTCATCGTTTGTTCTTGCCGCCAAAACTCAGGATTCGCAGCCGCACCGATTTCAACGTATTGTCAACTTCGGTTCAAACCGGTTTTCCACGCTTGTCCGGATTTTGTATGATCAACAGGAGGATGTGTTGCTTTTTTATCTGATGGCTGATGACCAAAAAGTCTCCCGCCACGCACTGATTCGCCTGCCCGGAATTCACCGGGAATTGATCACCGATACCGAAGGTAAAGCGGAGCTACATCAGCCGGATGAAACATGGTTTTCCCAAATC
>SLQI01000406.1 GCA_007131535.1 Balneolales bacterium
CTTCCATTGACAGATTGTTTTTAGCCGCGGATTTTCGCGGATAGAACGCGGATTATATGTGTTGATATTTCAGCAACATAGCCGAGGTAATAAATCAGTCACTTTCCCAATAGTGCCGTATGAAAGTTCGGGATTAAGAGCTTCCATTGACAGTTTTTTTTAGCCGCGGATTTACACGGATTAAAACGGTTTATATTTTGATCTGACAATGGGTGAATAAAAACGTCCTGTGAGGACGTCATGTTGGTAGCCCACCACAGGTACAGGCTGGGTGGAGTGTAGCGCAACCCAGGGTAAACCGGGCACATCCCCCACCCACATCCCGAGGCTATGAAATTGAACCTGCTATTATAAGTGGACGAGGGGTGCACGGGAAAGCGCCGGCCATCTACCTAAGACGCGAGGACGCGTCGTGATATTGAGCCGGTGCGGGGATCCGCCGGTAGTCGGACGAGAGGCGCACTCGGCCAGCGTTTAAGTTTTTATACAGGTTTATGTCATCTCAACAATAATGTCCCGGTACGGAGGTTTAGCAGTTACCAATGGCTCCTAATCCTGCGGCTTCACTTTTTTTTCTGCAAGATAGGCATCCATAGACCGGGAAGCTTTTTTCCCGTCGGCGACAGCTTCAATCACGGTAGCACCGCCGCGTGAGATATCTCCTCCGGCATAAATGCCTTCGCGGGTCGTGGCACCGTTTTCATCCACGACAATCGTCCCCCAGTCGGTGGTTTCCAGACCAGGCGTGGTGTGCTGGATGATCGGGTTCGGGCTTTGTCCGATGGCGACCACCACCGTATCCACCTCGAATGTGACGGTTTCCCCTTCGATAGGCACCGGCCGTCGCCGGCCTTCATCATCCGGCTCTCCCAGCTGCATGCGCTGACATTCTATGGCTTTTACCCAACCATCTTCATCTCCGTGTATCCGGATCGGGTTAGTCAGCAGCTGAAAGTTGATCCCTTCTTCTTCGGCATGATGCACCTCTTCCTCCCGTGCCGGCATCTGTTCACGGGAACGGCGGTAAAGCAGAATCGTCTCTTCCGGCCCCAGCCGTTTACTGGTACGCACGGCATCCATAGCCGTATCTCCGCCGCCGATTACAGCTACCCGCTTTCCGATTTTCAGAGGAGTATCGTACTCGGGAAACTTGTAGGCTTTCATCAAATTGACACGCGTTAGCAACTCACTGGCCGAGTAAACCCCACTCAGATTTTCGCCCGGTATATTCAGAAATTTGGGTGAGCCGGCGCCGGTACCCAGGTATACCGCATCATACCCATCTTCATCAAATAATTCATCAATAGTGAGGGTACGGCCAATAATCACATTGGTCTCAATCTTTACGCCAAGCGCTTTGACCCGGTCGACCTCCGCATCTACGATATGTTTGGGCAGCCGGAATTCAGGAATCCCGTATTTCAGTACACCGCCGGCTTCATGCAGGGCTTCATAAATGGTGACGTCGTAACCCATTTGGGCCATCTCGGCCGCCACGGTAAGTCCACCCGGTCCGGAACCGACCACGGCCACTTTCTGTCCTTTAGACTTGGCAATTTCCGGCGGTGAAAACTTGCCATTATTTCGTTCATAGTCCGCCACAAAACGCTCCAGCTTGCCAATTGCCACCGGTTCGTGCTTTTTGCCGACCAGACATACGGCTTCGCATAAACTTTCCTGCGGACATACCCTACCGCAAATGGAAGGCAGGTAATTCGATTCCCGGATTTTGGAAATCGCTCCTTGATAGTCTTTCTTATAGATCAGGCGGATAAACTCCCGGATATCAATTTCAACCGGACAGCCATGCATGCAAACCGGGTCTACGCACTCCAGGCAGCGCAGAGCTTCCTCCGAAGCGCGAGTTACATCGAAGCCTTCAGAGACTTCCTGAAAATTTTGAATGCGGTCATCGGCCGGTTGTATCAGCGGTTGATTTCTTGGAATCTTCATCCGCTCCGCCGGCTTGAGCGGCATAACGAGTTCACGCTTTTTCTTTTTGGGTTTTTCGTTGTTACTGCTCATAGGTAGCCTCCGCCTTGCATTCCTTCTGGTTTTGGAAAAGATGCATCGCAAACTTTTCCTGATCCATATAAGTTTTATTCCGCGAAACCAGCTCATCAAAGTTAATGGCATGGGCGTCGAACTCCGGTCCGTCCACACAGGCAAACTTGAGTTTGCCGTCCACCGAAACCCGACAAGCTCCACACATACCGGTTCCATCCATCATGATGGGATTCAGGCTTGCATAGGTTTTAATCTGAGGTTTGCGGGTCATATCCGCGACCGCCTTCATCATGGGCAGCGGCCCCATAGCAAAAACACTTTGCGGATTTTCTTTCGGAATAATCTCCCTCAGCGCATCAGTTACGAATCCTTTCATACCGTAGGAGCCGTCGTCGGTTGTAACTATCAGCTCATCAGATACATCCTTCATCTCCTGCTCAAGAATGATCAATTCCGAAGACTGAGCTCCGATGATACTTATTACCCGGTTTCCCGCTTCTTTGAGAGCTTTGGTAATCGGGTAAAGCACAGCCGTGCCAACCCCACCTCCTATGCAAATGACCGTCCCGTAGTTCTTTATCGGGGTCGGTTCTCCGAGCGGGCCGACTACATCGGATAAATGATCTCCTTTCTGCATCCGGTTCAGGATATGTGTCGTTTTGCCAATTGCCTGAATAATCAGGGTGATGCTTCCCCGCTCCGAATCCGAGGTTACGGTAGTCAGTGGAATACGCTCTCCGGTCGGAGTCGGTCGAACAATTACAAAATTGCCGGGCTTACGCTTTTTTGCGATCAGTGGAGCATGCACTTCCAGCTGAACAATACCCGGGGCTAAATCTCTACGGTTTAATACTTCATACATGATTTCATCCTATTTTATCTGAATAACAATATAACAACAAATTAATTTTTGACAAATTTGTCCAAAATTATTCCGAAATATTTTTCCGATATAAGGAGGTTTTGCAAAACTGAGATTTTTAGTCAAGATCGAGCCCAGAGGGATTTTAAAATCCCGAAAACAAAGTTATTGGCTAAAAAGATAGTTTTGCTAAGCTTCCTATAATTTGACGACGTAGTTTCACTCATACCCTTGACCTGCAGTAAGATATGCTAAAACCAAAAATTGGACTTCCGAACTAAAAAAAATCAATTATCGGGCTGCTTCCGGTCGGTATCCAAAATTTCTCTTATATCATAGTATTCGGGCTGTTTACCTATCTCTCTGTAGGTATTCATCAGTTTTTCCTGAATTTCCCGGTTTCCCGGAAAAAATTCCGCGATAAACTCCAGAATGGGAATGGCCGTTTCGGGTTGATTCCGTTCCAGGTAATAATTTCCGAGCCGGGTTAACTCTCTCAGACTAAATCCTATTTCCTGCCCGCATTCTTTAACCTGATCACGGAAGTAGTCAATCGCCTTCTCAACCCCTTCTTCCCGGATCATCTTTCCGGCTATGTCTGCGATAGGCTGTCGAACTCCCGGTGCCGGTCCGCCGAACAGTACTTCCCGTGCCGCAAAATATATTCTGGAGGTACATTGCTGGGTGTTGTCCATGATGATCAGTGTATAGTCGCTATCGGAAAAATAAGCGAGCTGGGACGTAAACCCATTAACATTCCCTGAATGACTGAACACCAACTCATCACGTTCTCCGATCCGCTGCTCGCCGACAAACAACCCGAAGCCATAATCTTCCATTTGCGGAGTGATCATATTCTGCAGGTGATAAGGATTCCGGATAATTTCACCTGCCGCAAGCGCGCGGGTCCATCTGAACATATCCTCAGCGGTAGCATACATCATCCCAGCTGAAAAACCGGCACTGGAGTGAAAAAACGGGGCTCTTTCATAACCTTCGGGAGTTTTAACATATCCACTTGCCAGTCGGTCTATTACCTTTCCGGACGCCGCATACCCGGTGTCTTCCAGCCCGAGCGGATCAAGGATATAATGCTCCATTGCTTGCTCATAGCTCATACCGGTGACTTCTTCCACAATCAATCCCAATAAATAATAGCCGGAGTTGCCGTAATTCCAGTCCGTTCCCGGCTCGAATTCGAGATCCAGGTGGGCAAAAAAATCAACGAACTCTTGTTTGTCATGTGTCAGTTTAGCCTGGGTACTTAGAAATCCCGGCAGATTAATGTAATCCGGAATACCAGCCGATTGCACAAGTAAATGCTCTATGGTTATTCGATCTCCGGTAGCCGAGGGGTAATCAGGCAGATGATCGGTAATAACTTCATCGAGCGAAAGTTTACCGCGTTCAATCAGATGCATTACCAGCGAGGCGGTATAAACCTTGGTGATGCTGGCCATTTTAAACCGGGTATTGGTTTGATTCGGAATCCCCCATTCAAAATTTGAACTGCCGAAAGCCGATTGGTAAATAATTTCATCTTCTTCGGCAACCAGTATTACTCCGTTAAACAGGTTGTATTCATGGAATACATTCATGAGCGAATCCAATTCTTCCACCCGCTCGTTTTCTGAATCCATGACTGCGCCACCCCCTGTTAACATCAGCAGATATGTTATAAATAATTTCATTAAATCAGAGTGCTTTATTAAAGTGCCTAACCACAAGTGTGAATACTTCCAGAATATTAACGCATGCCGCAATATATTACGATTCAATAAATTTCTGATGAATTTCATTTTTGAAAACATGAGCCGGCTCAGCTGCTTAAGGAGAAGGGGAACTGTTAGATAGAACAGTTAACCTCGTAAGTATAAATGTTAGAACCATTCTGGTTCTGCCAAACGTGCTTTGTGCGAACTGCCTGATCCACAACTACCCCTTACCATACAACCAAACTCTGATAATTTTTCAATCAAAAATGATAATAGAGCGTCAGTCGAGGTATTATATCCTTGTCAGGAGTATACCCGGCATCATTTTCACTATATATTATCATCTCTACATTCGGTATCACATGCACGTTTTTAGTAGCTTCATAATCCAGACCTACTAAAAAAAATGTTGAAGGCGCCTCAGCACTGAAAGGGATATAATCTATGGTTGGGCCCAGAGGATTAGCTGAAAACATGTGATCTACCCGAATAACAGAGGTCCAGCGATTGCTCACGCTGAAGTTTCCGAATACCGATGCAACTTCTCTGGTTATGTTTTTATCGTCGGTACCGGCTCTATCATTTTCTTCATGATGAACAGCAAACAATGCCCCTAAGTTGACCCGATCCGAAACATATCCGGCGAAACCCTGCAGGGTATATCGGAAGATCTCGTCATCAACCGTTTCAAAGTCTCCGTAACCTTCGATTAGCAGGTTGTCCGTAAGCCACCACGCCAGTGAGAACATATACTTATGCCACCTGTTTGGTCCGGAACCATTTCCTGCCATAAGATGATAATTCACATCTCCGCTCTGCCCCAATTGCCCTTTAAGAGCAATCCCAAAGTCCCGGGAGCTGCCCATTTTGTACAAATCGAGCGGAGATTTCTCCAATGAGCGATACCCCCAGACAGACTCCCCCCTCCCCCACGTGGGTGTACCGGAAACTCCGGCAATTAATGAGTGATTTTCATTAATGGACCAATCCAAAAATAAATCCTTAACAAAAGGCTCAAGACGGGTCGTGGAGGTGAAATCACCCGGACTGTTCATTTCCAGTCTGAATCGGGTGGCCACATCGGTGGTTAAGTTGTAGTCATAAGTAAAATAAACCCTTCGGGCCCAAAATCCTTTTTCTCCTTCCAAATCCTGATTGTGATTTTGGGCAATCCAGTAATAATCTGCATACACCAAGCCACTGAAACTCCCAGTTTCCTGCTCTTCCTTTGCCATGCTATTCTCCGGCAGCAGCATCCAGACTATCCCCAATATAAGAGTGATGCTAATTATTCTATCCATATTTCAAGTTACCCGAATGTACTTTTAAGCTTAGAATTAAAACCCGGATGATATTTTTTCTTCTGTTTCCTGCACATTTTAAATGTCTCTATCAGATCTCAGACAATACTCAAGGTATACCAGACAAGCACTGCAAAAGGTGAAGATACTAAAAAACCCCCACCGGCTTTTCAACTGGTGGGGGTTTTGCAAAGTAAACAACGGTCCTTTGCGGATCAGTCAAACAGGGATTTCACATACTCGCGCCGCATTTCGGCGATGGCGGTAATAGAAATTTCCTTGGGGCATACCGCCTCGCATTCGGCGAAGTTGGAGCAGTCTCCGAATCCCTCTTCCTTCATCTGATCCACCATAGCCCGGGCCCGCTCTTTACGTTCAGGTTCTCCCTGAGGCAGATGTGCAAACTGAGCGATTTTAGCCCCGGTGAACAGGGATGCTGAAGAATTCGGACACGCCGCTACACACGCTCCGCATCCGATACAGGTCGCATAATCAAATGCGATATCCGCTTCTTTTTTGGGGATCAGTTGGGCGTTAGCATCAACGGCGCCGCCGGTATTTACGGATACGTAGCCCCCGGCTTCCACGATACGATCGAAGGCCGACCGGTCTACTACCAGGTCTTTGATGATCGGAAACGCTTTAGCCCTCCAGGGTTCAACGTAGATGGTATCGCCGTCGCTAAACTGGCGCATATGAAGCTGGCAGGCGGCTGTCGCTTTTTGAGGTCCGTGCGCCTGTCCGTTGATCATCATATTGCAGGACCCACAAATACCTTCACGGCAATCGTGGTCAAATTCAATCGGCTCTTCTCCTTGTTTCATCAACTTTTCGTTGAGCCAATCGAACATCTCCAGAAAAGACATGTGCGGGTTGACATCGTCCATGGTATAGTCTACCAGCTCACCTTTGCTGTTCGGGCCTTTCTGTCTCCACACTTTCAGGTGGATAGTCATTTGTTGATCACTCATAATACTTTCAATTGATCAAATTCAACGGTTTATTTATAGCTGCGCTGGGTGGGAGTTACATATTCAAACTCCAGAGGCTCACGATGGATATCATGCTTTTCTCCTTCACCTTTGTATTCCCAGCAGGATACAAAGTTGTACTCCTCATCATTCCGGAGAGCCTCTCCATCTTCCGTCTGATACTCTTCCCGGAAGTGGCCTCCGCAGGATTCTTCACGATCCAGGGCATCGCGCGCCATAACTTCACCCAGTTCCATGTAGTCGGCTACACGGTAGGCGTATTCCAGATACTTGTTAAAGGTCTCATTTTCCCCGGGTACATATACATCTTTCCAGAACTCTTCCCGCAGATCACGGATTTTTCCGATCACCTCTTCGAGCCCTTCTTTATTTCGGGACATACCCACATAATCCCACATGAGTTTTCCGAGCTCCCGGTGAAAATCAAGTACGGTCTTATTACCTTTGTTATCAAGCAGGCGGGAAATGCGCTCACGAACCTCTTTTTCAGCCTGATCAAACTCAGGCGTATCGGTTGAAACCGGCTTGATGTCGTTGCGGGCGATGTAATCACCTAAGGTATAAGGGATCACGAAGTATCCGTCGGCAAGTCCCTGCATCAGCGCGCTGGCACCGAGACGATTGGCTCCGTGATCGGAGAAATTAGCCTCACCAAGTACGAACAGGCCGGGCAGATTGCTCATCAGGTTGTAATCAACCCAGAGCCCGCCCATGGTGTAGTGAACCGCCGGGTAAATACGCATCGGCACTTCGTACGGATTCTCTCCGGTGATCTTCTCATACATATCGAACAGGTTGCCGTATTTACCGCTAATGGTATCCAGGCCTTGTTCTTTGATGGCATCCCGGAAGTCGAGGTAAACCGCCATTTTGGTCGGACCGACTCCGCGGCCTTCATCGCAGACGTATTTGGCGTTTCGGGAGGCAACATCCCGGGGCACCAGGTTTCCGAAACTCGGGTACTTTCGCTCGAGATAGTAGTCGCGTTCGTCATCAGGTATATCACTCGGGTGACGATCATCACCGGCTTTTTTCGGTACCCAGACGCGGCCGTCGTTCCGCAGACTTTCACTCATCAGCGTGAGTTTAGACTGATATTCACCGGAAACCGGGATACAGGTTGGGTGGATCTGCGTAAAACACGGATTGGAGAACATCGCACCGCGTTTGTGGCATCGCCATGCCGCAGATGCATTGGTGTTTTTAGCGTTGGTAGAAAGGTAGTAGATGTTGCCGTATCCTCCGGTACAGAGCAGCACGGCATCGGCGGCATGACGCTGGATTTCGCCGGTTTCGAGGTCCCGGGTGATAATACCGCGGGCCAGATCATCTACCATTACCAGGTCCAGCATTTCCTGTCGGGGGATCATCTTGATCTTGCCCTTTTCCACCTGACGCATCATCGCGCTGTAGGCGCCAAGCAGCAATTGTTGGCCGGTCTGCCCGCGCGCATAAAAGGTTCTTGAGACCTGAGCCCCACCGAATGAGCGGTTGGCCAGTGTTCCGCCGTATTCCCGAGCGAACGGCACCCCCTGCGCCACGCATTGATCAATAATATTGTTACTCACCTGAGCCAGCCGGTACACGTTGGCCTCCCGGGAGCGATAGTCACCGCCTTTGATCGTATCATAAAAAAGGCGCCAGATATTGTCGCCGTCATTCTGATAGTTTTTCGCGGCATTGATCCCCCCCTGTGCCGCGATACTATGAGCGCGGCGGGCAGAATCCTGAATGCAGAAAGCCGTCACGTTATAGCCCAGCTCCGCCAGTGAGGCCGATGCCGAAGCGCCGGCAAGACCGGTCCCCACCACGATGACGTGATGTTTCTTTTTGTTGTTGGGGTTGAGTAGCTTGAGGCTATTCTTGTGATTATCCCACTTTTCCTGCAGCGGGCCCTCGGGAATCTTAGCGTCGAATAATTCTTCTTTCGTTTGAGCCATAATAATCTCCGTTAAACCAGTCCGAAATAAATGCTGACAGGAAGGCCGATGAATCCAACGGCAATAATCAACCCTAATATGTAGGCAATGCTATAGACTACCGGGTTGGAATTACGAGACATCCAGCCGAGTGATTGAAAAGAACTCCAGACACCGTGCCGCAAGTGCATACCAAGTAACACCATGGTCAACACATAACTGATGGTGTACACTTCATGCTGAAACACTTCCGTCAATCGGGCATGTACATCATGCATCTCCACCCCGTTTATCACCGTGGTCTGGAAGTCGTGGAATGCGAAAGTATTGAGGTGAAACACCACAAATACCAACAATATCACGCCGGTAATAATCATCGAGCGGGCGCTCCAGCTTTGGCGGCTGGGCACTCCGCGGCTGTTGTAACTTTCATATCCTACGGGCCGGGCTCTGCGCTTTTCCAGCCAGATGGATATTCCCAGATAAATATGGAACAGGAAAAACACCAACAAGCCTAACCGCGCGGCCCACAACAAACCTCCCAACTCATGCAGAGTATGAGAATAAGTGTTGATCGCTTCTGGTCCTCCGAAGTAGGAAAGGTTTCCCAACAAATGGACAATAATAAAAAGAACCAGACCCAATCCCGTAATGCCGGTAATCAGCTTCCGGCCTACTTGTGATTGTAATGCTGCTTTAAATTTCGACATAGGAAATAATTAATAATTGTCGGTAATAAGGTTAAAAAGCGGTTGAAAATTAATGATTATTGAGAAGATTCAAAGTGATTTTTCAGCCAAAACTCCTTGTCACCCCTATTTGTACTGGTTCTGAATAACAGTGGTAAACATTAATTGCCCTGCCAAAAATTCCGGACACCTTAAAAAGTGTGAGCAGCGCCTAACGCACATTTCTCTAATAAACCTCAGTTCGATTAATATTTGCTTACACTGCTGTCCGACTAAAAGTTTGCAACTATCCTATAATGCTTTGTGCCACAGATTATTACGGGATGTACAATTTTTACAGATTAGCTAATGAATATCCATTTCCGTCGGCTTCACCCGACGGTTGTACGGCTCCCACAAAGTTATGGGGCTTTAGCCCCGTAATGGTAGTTTGACAAATATTGAAAATCCTTCCATGTAAGGATACCTCGGTTTGAAAAGAGGGATGGCTGGAATTGTGGTGCAGGAGCGGAAAGGTGCGGGGCTAAAGCCCATCGTTAATATAAGGGGGAAGCGCTTAACCGTTGACTGAAGTCAACGGAAATGGATGGGTGCGAAGCTGATAACTGACAACAGTATTAGGTTGCCAACCTGAATCAGCTAACATACAGCGTTGCGATACGTAGATTGCATTAAACCGCTACGTATCTGTAGTTTGACTAATTTTTCCAGCAACCAGCAACCAGCAACCAGCAACCAGCAACCAGCAACCAGCAACCAGCAACCAGCAACAGACATCGCATTTACCCAAAGCCACCGTCTGGTCGTTAAAAAATTTAGATTCGAACTCAGGTTCAAATAAAAAACCGGACCTGCATCTGATTGAACACGAAATATTTTGTATTCAAGTCAAAAATTTGAGTCAGGTACACCTTATCGCTCATTTTTTTCATGTTTTTCAAACTCTTTATATACCAATCATTTAGATATATTTCACATAAAACCC
>SLQI01000311.1 GCA_007131535.1 Balneolales bacterium
ATCCGCTTGTATATGGCAGCTCAAAACTTACTGACCTTCACCGGCTATTCCGGCCATGATCCGGAAATCGGCTCAAGTTGGGCATTGGATGTGAATATTGACCGCAATATCTATCCACAAGCCCGCACCATAACCTTCGGTTTGAATATTGATTTTTAAACTATTTAACCACTCCAGATTATGAGTACTGCAATTAAGATAATTTTAACAAGTGTTGGTATCGCACTGTTATTTTCGGCTTGTACTGAAGATTTCTTAGATCACAACCCACCGGTAGAACGAGTCGAAGATAACTTCTTTCAAAACCAACAAGATGTACTTGAAGCGTTATACGCTACCTACATTGTAACCACGTATTCACACGGTCGTGAAAATGATGGTTTCCATCCGTTCGATGTAGTTTCAAATATGCTATCGGATGACGCATATGCCGGCGGCTCCGGGCCGGGCGATCAACCCGAGCTGATTGAGTTTAACCGGCATAATATCTCAACCACAAACGGCAAAGTACGCGGCTTGTGGTCAGACCGCTACACGGGCATCTACAGGGCAAACCTACTACTCAGCAGAATTGATGATGCTACATTCGAAGACCCGGAACTTCGGGATATATACGAAGCCGAAGCCCGTTTTTTGAGAGCCTATTTTTACTTTGATCTTGTCCGGCTTTTTGGCAATATCCCGTATTTTACACGACCCCTGGTCGCCGAGGATACGAGAATACCTCAAAATGATCCTGAAGAAGTCTACAATGCCATTGTTGAAGATCTGCTTGCAGCGATTCCGAATCTCAGAGAACAAATTCCTTCCGACGAAGCAGGCCGGGTTTCAAAATGGGCAGCAAAGTCTCTTCTTGGCCGGGTATATTTGTACCATAAAGATTACGCTCAGCCAACTTTTGGTATCGGTGATTTGCCGGTCAGTCAAAATGAGGTCATCGCCCACCTTGAAGATGTAATCCACGACAGCGGGCATGAGCTGTTAGAAAACTTCGAAGATCTGTGGGGCGTAGAAGGCAATAACAACAACGAAGCCGTCTTTTCAATTCAGCATTACGATGCTGGTTTTGGCTACTGGGGATGGTTGAACGAGTCCATCGGAAACTGGGCTACCACCATGACTGGTCTGCGAGGTGTGGGCTTCCATCCGGAATATTCCCGCGGGTGGAGCTTTCAGCCGGTAACCGAAGATCTGGTAGAAGCATTTGATCCCGATACCGATTCCCGCTATTTCCCATCAATACTTGATCCGGTCGAAGAAGGTGTAAATCATGCCGCAGATGAAATGCATCAATGGCAAGGCTATGCGTTTAAAAAGTTCTATCCAAGAACTTATGACACACCTTCTGTAAATGTCGAGTTCAACTGGCCGTATAACCGCCCGGATATCCGATATGCTGATGTACTGCTGATGGCTGCTGAACTCGGAGCCTCTGATGCCCAGCAGTATTTTGACATGGTGCGGGAAAGGGCTTATGGTGATGACTTTGAGCAAATCCCGCCAACCAAAGAAAACATTCTGGAAGAACGCCGCCTGGAATTTGCAGGTGAGGGGCATAGATACTGGGATGTACTTCGCATGGGCGTGGATGAAGCACAAAACGTCATCAATGCCAGGCAACAGGATGAAATCCCAATTGAGTTCCGAACGGAACGCATGGGATTACTCCCGATACCCAGTTCTGAAATCAGCCTTTCAGATCGCACTCTGCAACAAAACCCGGGGTATTAACCCACTTTTCAAAACATACCATACCTCGATAAAACAAAAGCCTCACTCATGTGGGGCTTTTTTTTTGCAGTATTCAGATAAATGATGATGCCGCTAAAGGGTATCCCCTCCCGACCCACCACCCTCACCGCCGGTCGTGGGTGTCCCCGCCCCGACCCGCTATTCCCGCCGCGTCCCCGCGGCTTACAAACCTTAGTTCGATTCTAATTGCTGGTCAACTAAAACAAACCGGTGCATAAGCAATCAGTATGAAAAGTGTCCGGCCTTTCGAGAAAAAGCCGATAAGAAAATCGATATAGTAGAGCTTTGAAAAAGAATCCGCACCGGTGAGGAAGGTGAACCCGGTTTGATGAAAGTAGAAGGACCTTCGGATTATTGTAGCGTAACGGAATCGATTTTTCCCACAGGGACAGGCCGGCTTTTTATCGATCAGTTGGTGATTTTTTGGTTCTTTTTGCCTGTCCCTGTGGGGATCAATCAAAAAGAACGGAAGGATAATATAAGCAACAAGTTATCATCCGCTTGAAGAAATTGTCTAAACAGAAGGATTAATCAATCTCAGGTTATAATTGACCGATCCCCGCCCAATCAAAAACCTGACCTCTTTAATCTGCTATCGATAATACGTTAAAACCGGTACTGATTTCCGGGTTTGAACAGATAGGGTGGCCGGAAGGCAGTTTAGCGTTTTTGTGATTTCGGGATTGCCGTGATTGGCAGAAAATCACATATCGTTAATCTGCCTTCCGGCGGCCTATCCTCGATATCTGCCTGCCGCCCCCTTTTCCGCTTAACCTCGGAAATCAGTACCGGTTTTAACGGATCAACGATAGCAGATTAACGAATTCAGATTTGGGATGGAACGCAAATCACAAAACACCACCTTACTCCAT
>SLQI01000469.1 GCA_007131535.1 Balneolales bacterium
GGAAGCATTTTATCACAGACAGCCTCCGTTACTTCCGGGGTGATATCCCTCGGAGCCGGTCCGGTTCCGCCGGTAGTACAGATCAGGCTGCATTGCTTTTGATCGGCATAATCGCGCAGGTGCTGCTCCAGTGCATAGCGTTCATCCGGCAGGATGGCATAATGCCATTCCGGGGTTGGCATCAGCCATTCGGCAAGTACTTCTTTAACAGCCGGACCGGAGCGGTCTTTGTATTCGCCCTTGCTTGCCCGGTCGGAAAGTGTCAGAATCCCGGTTCGCATTATACATGAATTAAGGTTTATGATTTTATATACTGAGACGATTCAGCGCCTGTGAGTTCCATAATAACAAATTTCCTATGATCCCGGATTCATTTCATAAATATATAGCCACGAAAGATGAAAAAATTATTTGGATGTTTCGTCTACTGGCCGGCCTGAATACACATTTAGCATCGTTGGGTGCGTTTGTAATTATGATAGTGGCTAATCTCAGAAATAAAATATCCATTCTGACCGGCTGGAATAATCAGAGTTTCAATGTGCGGGATTTTGACTATTACGGATTTTGGACATTTGCTCACGAATCCCGCAATGACCTGTCGATGCCGGCAGGTAGTTTCTTTTTGAGGATCAAAGGGGCAGGGGCGCTATCCCTTGATTTGAAACTAAGCCGTCAGAACGTGTAAAGAATCATCCTTACATTAAGTTAGTAAATGAAAATTCTGCTATTTGGCGAGCTGCAGCAAGAAAAAAGCGATTACCTGAACTCATTGCTTCAGGCTGATCATACGCTTACTCAGATCAAAGAGTCTGAGCACGCTCGTGAATTCATCAGTGAAAAGAAACCAGATATTATTCTGCTGGCGAATGTTTCGGAAGAGTCGCGAAAGCTGGCTGAATTTACGCGGGAATTGCCCGATGGAGATCAGTACACACTGATAGTTTTTGCCAACCCGGATGAAGCTGAGCACCTGTTTGCCTTGCGAGATGCCGGGGTGGACGAATGTATCCTGGAGTCGCTGCACAATATCGACCGGCTTCGCATACGGCTGGCTTTTGTACTGAGGATGGCACGTGAAAAAATACGGCGCAGCCGCAGCGAAAAAGAGCTGGAAAATCGGGTACAGCAGCAAAAAGTACTGAGCGATCTCGCTCAAAAAGCTTTGATCTACTCTGATCCGGATGAGCTTTACCAGGAAATGCTGGAGGCGATTGTTAAGACGACTTCACAGCAGTACGGCATTTTACTGCGAAAGCATAAAGTAGATTTAAAAATGCTGGCTTTAGCGGGTCTGAACCACCAGGACATTGAAAGCCTGGAATCATCTATAAAAGATGATCCACTGCATAATTGGGTATTGCAGCATGGGGAGCCGCAGGTAATTTCACAAAATAATACAGCCAGAAGACAAGCAGGTTTGGACTCCTGCTGGCGGGATGATTTGTGTTCTGTTACCGTCCTGCCATTGCCGGGACAGAAGGAGCCGTTAGGGGTATTATCGGTTTGCGGCAGCCAGCCCCATGAGCATTCCGACGACGAGTTGCGATTCCTCGAAACAGCGGCTTCAATGTTTTCCGGGGTGATTAATCGGGTTGAAAGTGAAACAAAGTCCAAAACGATCCTGGACACTACCATCGACGGTATCATCACCATAGATGAAAACGGGTATATCGAATCGTATAATCCTGCAGCGGAACGTCTTTTCGGTTACAGTACTGAAGAAGTGATCGGAGAAAAGGTAAATATGCTGATGCCTGAACCCTACAGGTCAGAGCATGATAATTATCTCGAAAATTATAAGCGAACAGGTGAGCGCAAAATAATCGGGATAGGCCGGGAGGTTACCGGGCTGAACAAAAGCGGCAGTACCTTCCCCATGTATCTGGCGGTGAATGAAATGAAGTTTAACGGCCGGCGTATGTTTACCGGAATTGTGAGCGATATTTCTCAACAGCGTGAACTGGAACAGGAGCTGTTGCAAAGCGGGGAGCATGAGCGGCGGCGAATCGGTCAGGACTTGCACGACGGGCTCGGACAAATGCTCTCCGGTATCGGGATGATGACCCGGCAGCTGGCTAAATCTCTTGAAAATGAAGAGCACCGTATGGCTGAAAAAGCACAGGAAATTTCCGGGTTTATTAAAGAAGCTGATCAATATGCCCGTCAGCTATCCAGGGGCCTGATGCCGGTAGATATCGACTCCCGGGGTCTGGCCACCGCTTTTACCAGGCTGATAGATAATGCCGGCCGGATGTTCCAGGTCAACTCAAGGTTCCATGAAAATAATACACCGGTATTTGAGGACAACTCTACCGTTGAACAAATCTATCGCATCGGGCAGGAAGCGGTTACTAATGCTGTAAAACACGGTAACGCCTCTGAGGTGGATTTGATTCTTGATGCCAACGATGAATATGTAACCCTGGAAGTGCATGACAACGGCAAGGGGTTTCCGAAAAACTGGCGCGAACATGCCGGTATGGGTATGAAGATCATGCAATTCCGGGCAAGGCTGGTAGGCGGCACACTCGAAGTCTACGACCGAAATGAAGGTGGCACAGTACTGCGGTGCACCATTCCGAAAAAAGAATCCCGGTATTATTTGGATAAGTAA
>SLQI01000059.1 GCA_007131535.1 Balneolales bacterium
AGTATTTTATCAGGATGCCCCTTTTTTAAAAGATGCTCCGTTCCTGACGGCGTTGCTGCATAATCCCAACCATATCGGATGCCATACATTGGGGGAATCTGAAGAATTTTTCAAAGGAACTCAGCAAATTGAGCGGGAGCTAATCCGGATTTGCGCCGAGGATATTCTGAACGGAGAGCCCGATGCCCAGGACGGCTATGTAGCCTCCGGCGGTACGGAAGCCAACATCCAGGCGGCATGGATGTACCGCAACTATTTCATGCGTGAGTATGGGGCGGAACCGGATCAAATCGCATTGATCAGTTCTGAGGACAGTCACTATTCCGTTGCCAAAGCGGCCAATCTGTTGGGCCTCCGATGGGCTCAAATTCCGGTAGAACCGGAGCATCGCAACCCGGACCCACCAGTGTTAAATCGCAGGCTCGACGAACTTAAAGAACAAGGGGTGCGCTATGTGATCGCGATGGCCAACATGATGACCACCATGTTCGGCTCGGTAGACGATATTGATGAATTCACCGAGATACTCGATGAAACCGGCATGCCGTATAAATTGCATGTTGACGGGGCATACGGAGGATTTTTCTACCCGTTCAGCGGGGATGAAAACCGGCTGGATTTCTCCAACCCCAAAGTGGATTCGGTTGTGCTCGATGCGCATAAAATGGTACAGGCTCCTTACGGTACCGGAATTCTGCTTGCCCGAAAAGGTCTGATCCAGTATGTCTACACCGAAGATGCAAGCTATGTGAAAGGACTGGATGCCACCCTGATCGGGAGCCGGTCGGGCGCTAATGCCATTGCCGTCTGGATGATTCTCATGAACTACGGACCGCACGGCTGGCACGAGAAAATCCACCTGCTGATGTACCGCACAAAATGGCTGGCCAAAAAATTAGATGAGTTAGGCATTTCCTATTACAGGGATCCCCGCTCAAACATTGTCACCATCCGGAAAGAAGACATTTCCGGCGAATTGGCCGTAGACTACGGTTTGGTTCCGGATAATCATGAAAATCCGGAATGGTATAAAATCGTGGTGATGGATCACGTAACAATCGACGTTCTTGAGCCTTTTGTGAAACGGCTTGCCGGGGAATCTGCTTCTGTTGGTTGATGGGGTGAATTAACCGTGATATCACCCCATCATCTTAAAACTTAACCACTTTTCTTACAAGCACTAAGTAGAAACTACCCTACCGATGCTGAACAAGGGGAACGGGGGGATAAAGCCACGCCCCTGCTCGCTCCGATGATCATTCAACCGTTACACTCTTTGCCAGATTTCGCGGCTTATCCACATCGCACTGTCGGTTGACGGCAATGTAATAGGCGATCAGCTGCAGCGGGATCACCGTAAGCAGCGGGCTAAAGCAGTCGTGGGTGTGCGGTATGGTTATGCTGAATTCCGAAAGCCGGTTTACATCACCGTTTTGTGAGTTGGTGATGGAGATGATCCGCCCTTTCCGCGCGCGAACCTCCTCGATGTTACTCACCATTTTTTCGTTGGTGTGATCGGTAGCGGCAATCACCACCACCGGCATGTGCTGATCGATCAGTGCGATCGGCCCGTGTTTCATCTCGGCAGCCGGGTATCCTTCGGCGTGAATGTAGGAGATTTCCTTAAGTTTCAATGCACCCTCCAAAGCTACCGGGAAGTTGTAGCTCCGCCCGAGATACAGAAAGTTAGGCGCATAGGTGAACAGCTGTGAAAGCTCTTTGATACTATCCAGGTTCTGCAGAATCTGTTCCACCTTGCCGGGGATTTCATCGAGGTGTCCGATGAGTTCTCTCATTTGTTCATCTTTGATGATCCCCTTGCGCTGACCGATTTGTAATGCCATCATCGCCATCACAACAACCTGCGAGGTAAAGGCCTTGGTAGAAGCTACCCCGATTTCGGGTCCGGCATGAGTATAGACGCCGGCGTCGGTCTCTCGGGCAATCGTCGAGCCGACTACGTTACAAATCCCGATAACAGTTGCCCCGCGTTTTTTAGCTTCCCGCAGGGCAGCCAGCGTATCCGCGGTTTCACCACTCTGCGAAATCACCAGCATTACGTCGTTTTCATCAATCAGCGGATCCTGATATCGGAACTCTGAGGCATATTCAACTTCCACACGTTTTTTGGCGAGATATTCAAACATATATTCGCCCACCAGCCCGGCATGCCAGCTGGTTCCACAAGCGGCGATGATCAACCGGTTGGCATTGGTGATTTTATCCACTACCGACTCAATCCCTCCGAGCTGGATACGGTTTTCGTCAACCATCAACCGGCCCCGCATGCAGTCGGCAATAGTTTGAGGCTGCTCATAGATTTCCTTGAGCATAAAATGATCGTACCCACCTTTTTCAATCTGTTCGAGGCTCATGGCCAGCTCGTGTACCGACTTAGTCAGGGGTACGTCCTTAATCGTCTTAACTTCGTAACTGTCTTGGCGGATCACCGCCATTTCGTCATCATCCAGATAAACCACTTTATTGGTGTATTCAATGATGGGCGAAGCGTCAGAAGCGATAAAATGTTCGGTGTCGTTGATGCCGATCAGCAGGGGGGATCCGCGACGGGCGGCAATCAGCATATCGGGGTAGTCCTGATGTGCTACAGCGATACCAAAGGTCCCTTGCACTTGATTTAAAGCCAGCTGAACGGCCTTTTCAAAATCCATAGTCTCGCTCTCGTGGATTTCTTCGATCAGGTGTGCGAGCACTTCGGTATCGGTCTGGGTGGCAAAAGAGTGTCCCTTTTGTTCCAGTTGTTTTTTCAGTACGTCGTAGTTTTCAATAATGCCGTTATGGACCAGCGCAAACTTTTTGTGTTGGGCGGTGTGGGGGTGCGCATTTGTATCGTTAGGTTCACCGTGAGTTGCCCAGCGGGTATGGCCGATCCCCGCCGTGCCGTCCAGGGCGGACTTTGCCAGGCTCTCTTCCAAAGAAGCCACTTTGCCGACGCTTTTTTCAATCAGCAGCTTGCCGTTTAAAGTAGCGATCCCCGCAGAATCATATCCGCGATACTCAAGACGCTTTAGTCCTTTGATGATCACTTCTGATGCTTTTTTATCTCCTATATACCCTACAATTCCGCACATTAGCTTTTATATTTTTGTCGGTTAGAAAAAATGCCTGTCAAATTTAGTAAATCCGGTAAGGATATAACAATTCAGATACCAAACCAATATGTCTGCTAATTTAAGTTATAAGTTCTTGAGTTATAGTAGTGTGAAGAAACCGGCAGAGTATTTGTATGATTTAAACTTTCAGGGCGGTAACCCTGATTGGGATTTTTCGTGGCATCTGTAAGAAATATTTATACATTCGGTCATATTTTCGGTACCGGTATTACATTAACTTACAGACCGAATGATTAACATATTGAAGCAATGTAATAAGGTTTATAACCTCTGAGATCAAACGTCATTGCCGGATAAACGAACAGAGTATTCAAATTGAGCGAAAACTATGCAGGTATGTTTTTTTGAAGATGAGGCCCTAAGCCGATTTCATCCCCTTACGCTTACCCGACCGATGGATGAACTTCGCTGCGGAGTACTGACATTGAGAGAAAAATGGCTGAATCATCTGGAAACTGACCGGTTTACCCGGGCTGACAGAAAACCGATTACCGATTATTACCCCGTAAACCCCCAGCCGGATACCGAAGATGTAATCTGGATCAACAGCCGTTGTTTACCGGATACGGAGTTGGCGAAAAAGATCCGGGGGTTGCGGGATGGCCAGGTTATTGAAGTCGGCGGGGTGTCAGTTGCCGCACGCACTTCAACCAAGGACATCCGTCATACACCTGACTTCACCACATTGCGAAAAAAACAGACGGATGCAGGAACTTTACTTACCGGAGCCCCTGATCTGTTTCTTAAAAACGGAGAGCAGATTGCTGAAGACCTGCGATGGATGAATTCACAGCGCTCTTCCTCTGCGAGTATCTCCAGCCATGCGATACTGGAAGAGCCGGATCGCATATTTCTGGAGGCTGGGGCACGTATCGGTCCATCGGCCGTGATTGATGCCTCCGGAGGGCCGGTTGTCATACAGGAAGGGGCCGAAGTGATGGCATCTTCATTTGTACAGGGTCCTGCCGTTATCGGACCGGGTTCAGTGGTTAAAGCCGGTACACGCATGTATAAGGAGTGTACTATCGGCCCTGTTTGTAAAGTCGGCGGTGAGCTCTCCAACGTCATCATGCAGGGTTACTCCAACAAGGCGCATGATGGGTACCTGGGCAACAGCATTATCGGGGAATGGTGTAACCTGGGGGCGGATACCACTTCCTCAAACCTGAAAAACAACTACAGCCTGATCCACCTTCGAGACTGGAAAACCGGAGAAAACTTCAATACCGGATTGCAGTTTTGCGGTACGATTATGGGTGATCATACCAAAACATCCATCAATACCATGTTGAATACCGGATCGCAGTTCGGAGTGAGCTGCAATATCATCGCCGGTAAATTTCCGCCGACGTTCCTGCCTTCGTTTTCGTGGGTGGGGGTAGATCAGGTATATGTTTACCGGGTTGAAAAAGCTCTGGAAACGGCCCGGCGGATCATGCAGCGCCGCAATATTGAACTGACACCTGATTACGAAAATATGCTGCGGCAGATCTTTGAGCAAAGAGAATAAAATTTTGGTAATTCGCGTCTTGTGTTTCGACTGATTTCGTTAGTATATTTGGGGTCTCTTTTCCAAGACCTATGCCGAGGTGGCGGAATTGGTAGACGCGCACGTTTCAGGGGCGTGTGGTGGCAACACCGTGCGGGTTCGAGTCCCGCCCTCGGCACTTGTTTTTTTAGTTATACCAACATTTTTCTCTTCTCAATCATCCGGGTTTAGGTTCAGCTGAACAATATAAGTATACCGGTTTACCCAAAACTCCTCTCCTGTAAAACCCATTATAGTCCAACCGGCGGCCAGAAAGCTTAAAGCTGATGAGGACTAATAGCCTGCGAGGTAAAATGTTATGATAAGTTTCAAATATTCTATAAGTTATATAAGCAATTGATAAGTAACTCCTGCTAAGTAGTTTCAGTAAGTAAACCCTTAATCTCCTAAGTATTCTGGTGGCTTAAACTTTTAGCATTCCGCTGTATTATTAATAAATTTTATCTAAGATTTCCGGACCTAACCAGTGAAATATAATTCATGGAGGCGCTCTATGCACTGTTTGAAGTACATTTCTGTTGTCCTGAAAGCTGGAGTTTTAACATTACTCTTACTACCGGCTGCTATCATGCCGGCCCAGGCAGAACCCAATCGATCGACCGTTGGTATTACCGCTGTTCCTTTTCTGCAAATCCATCCATCTGCGGAGGTTAATATGACAGCCAGCGCGTGGACGGCTCTTCCGGCATCACACATAGCAGCGTTTCATGTCAATCCCGCCCAACTCGGTAACTTTGCCCGAAGCCGGAATCTTTCCTTTCAGTTTGCTCCGGGTCATATAGATTGGTTACCACGTTTTGCTTCCAACTTTATCATGAAAAACCGGAGCCTGGCGGCCGGCTACAATCTTCAAAACCAGTTTCCTTCAATTCCGATCAGCATTGGCATCGGCTATATGCATACCTTTTTGGATCGTGGTGTTCAACACTATTTTGATGAAAGGGGAAACTTGCTCGATAGTTTTGAGTCCTTTGAACAATATGATGCTTACGCTGTCGGCCTTCATCTTGATATGCCGGTTGAGATTGCTTTAGGCTACACGTTGAAGCAGATTGAATCTCAACCGACCAAAGATTCACACGCTTTCCCCACGGCACATGATGTGGGATTACAGCTCTCCCTGCCTTTAACCATGAATGACTTTGCCACCCGGGTTAGCCTTGGCTATACGCTGTCCAATTTGGGTGATGGGGTTGATTATAATGGTCTCGATCCACTACCCCGAAAGCAGAAACTGGGTTATGCTCTGTCGGTCGCATATCAGTCATCAGGATCCGGCAACTCGGTTCCCTGGATAGCGCTCGACGTTAAGGCCGAGTTACGGGATATGCTGGTCGAACCCGGAGATGAAATACAGCAGTGGGAATATCAATCACTGCCCGGAAGCTTATCTTTCAGAGATCATCTGCTCCCCATGCGCAGTGACGATTATTCGGTAACGATATATCGTGGGTTGCGATTAGCTTTATTGGAAACCCTGGAAATTGGTATGGGGCTCTATGCCGGTCGGGGCTGGCCCGAACCTAACCGCACTTTTGGGCTAACCATTAACTCCGGCCAACTAACAAAAAGTCTGGCCTCCTACCACCAGATCGAATGGCTTGATAATATTTCGCGATACTTCGAACTGTCTTACACCTGGTCCGGCCTGGATTCCTTCGATGATGACCATCCCCTGGACGAGACCCGGTATCACAGCCTGACATTTACGATTAGGGGGTTATAAGAATCGGGTAAAGTTACAGTATTTGATGAACAGAAACCCCGCCAAAATCGGGATTAAGATGATATCTATACCAAGCATACAGACAGGCTCTTCAGATATCTGTTGTCGCTTGTTCCTTCGTATTAAGGATTTTGCGAATTTCGAGTTATTTAGCTTTTTCAGCTGGTCGAGATTCTCTTTTTTCTGATAGCATTGATCTATATCCATATGAAACCCCCCGTATCGACAGGTATAGATATAATCCCTACTATCACTATCGGTTTTAGTGAGGTATTTCCAAACATCCTTAATGAATTTCATCTTCTTATCCCTACGACTTAATTAACTTTACTTTATTAAATAATGTCAAAATCAAACACGAATTCAATAGTACAAGGTAAGGCTGTTTATATCAAAAATGGCGCTCATACTAAATCTCTCCTCTGAGAATTGCTACTTGGTCGGATGCGTGTTGAGAGATGACGTAAGAAATTCAGGGTCTTGTGCAGTCAAGAACAGGAGTACATAGAAAACTCTTAGTACAGTCAGCCCCGAAAATTGAAGATACGCTTATTCTGTTGACCTCATAGTATGAGTCACCACTTACAACTCAAATCTATAAGCTATTTTCCGGAACCGATCAATCACCTCACTATCATAATAATATGATCTTTTTTATAGCATAAAACCGTAAGGGAGGCCAATAGGTAACCAATCATAAAACAACATAATGTATGAAGCTATCTAAACGGATACCGGAATCAATATTTGCGAATACTACATCAAAAGCAGTGAATTCCGTTTTATACGGAAAATGGCGGGGGACGCTAACTTTGGTTGGTATCGGCTTTATGCTGTTGCCACTTAACAGCATTCAAGCGCAGGATAACGGTTGGGAGAAGAATCAGCTTCGCATGGAGCGGAATGTTATCGTTGAAGCCATTGCATCTCCCGAAGAGGATACCCGCTGGATTCTGGGAAGTCATGCCGGAGTGGGTGGCATGAGAGGTTTCAGCCGGGATGGCGGCAATGTCTTCGAGTCTGAAATTCATGGTTGGGCGGTCAATGATGTGGCCGTTATTGATTCACAGAATGGCTGGGCGGTCGGTGATGATGGCAAAATCTACAAGACCGAAGACGGCTGGGAGGAATGGGAAATTATCGACATTGGCCTGAGTTCCTTTGAAACGCTGCATGCTGTAGCATTTACCGACGAAGATACTGGGTGGATTGTCGGTCAGCTTGGAAACATGTTTTCTACTACGGACGGCGGTGAAAACTGGGAAGCAGCAGATAACGATTATGAAGAAGCTTTTTATGATCTGACCTTTTTTAATGAAGAAGTCGCCTGGAGTGTAGGTTCAAACGGCAAGATCATTCATACCGATGATGGCGGTGAAAACTGGAATGTGCAATCGACTCCGGTCGAAGAAAATCTGTTTACGGTTTCGGCTTTAGATAGTGAAAAGGTATGGGTTGCGGGAAACAGTGGCACTATACTGTACACACAGGATGGCGGGGCAACCTGGGAGGAGTCAACAGGTTTTTCCGAAAACGTTAGATTAGCCGATAGTGAATTCGTGGATGAAAATACCGGGTGGATTTCCGGTTATGAAGGTACAATTTTGCATACCAGCGATGGCGGTGATAACTGGGAAACACAAGACGGGGTTCCCGATGTAAGTGTACGTGCTATAGAGTTTTTTGATGCAGACCATGGCTGGGCGGCCGGCTCTGCTGCAACCATTCTGGAAACCTCGGATGGTGGTGAAACCTGGAACTATGTATCGATTAACAATGAGTCAGTTTACTTTTTGGATGAAGATATCGGATGGGCCGGCGGTCGTTTCGGTCAGCTCATGCATACCAATGATGGCGGCGAAAACTGGTTTCAGTTATCAACACCGGTTGATGATTCCAATATACAGGACCTGAAGTTCTTTGATGAAGAGACCGGCTGGGCAGTAGTTCGGGATGGTCAGATCCTGCGAACCGATGATGGCGGCGATACCTGGAATGAGCAGGATCATTTTGGTGTAAATCTCGATAAAATTGATGCCGTTGATGATCAAACAGCCTGGATTATCGGTGATACCCGTTCGATTTTCCACACCAGTGATGGGGGAGAAACCTGGGAAGAGCAGGATGACGGATTGATAGGGGGAAGTTTAAACGATGTGTCCTTTATCAATGAAGATGTCGGGTATATTTCCGCGTCCTCAGGTCGGGTCCTCAAAACTGTAAATGGGGGTGAAGTCTGGGAGGAAGTCAGCCCCAATAGTGATAGCAATCTTAGGGCTGTATCATTTGTGAGTGCGGATACCGGATATGTAGCCGGAAGTGAAGGTGTTGTATTAAAAACCACTGACGGTGGAGTCTCATGGAGAGGTGCCGGTCCTTCGTTAGCTGACGACGATACGATCATGGAAGTGGAGGTGTTGAACCCCTGGGTCGTCTGGGCCAGAACTGCAAACGGTGATATTATTCATACCAGAGATGGCGGCAGAAATTGGGGTGTCCAAAGAGAGGGAACCACTGTATATGGGTCTGATCTCCGTGCTATTCATTTTACCGATGAACAGACCGGATGGGCAGTCGGTACTGACGGCCGGATTCTACAATATTCCGGCGATGAAATTGTGCTATTTCCATTTGAAATAACCCTGAGTAGTCCGTTAAATGAATGGGAGATGGAACCGGAGGAAATAGAGTTTTCCTGGTTAGAGGGCGAGCCCTACATTCACCATTATCAGTTTCAGTTAGCAACTGATGAAGAGTTCAATGAAGTTGTGGTGGATTCAGTTCTGGAGGAGACGACTCTAACAATGGAAAATCTCAATGAAGAGTACGATCAGTACTGGTGGCGGGTTCGTGCCGAGAATGATCTTGGCTGGGGTGAATACAGTACGCGTACTTTTGAACTCGAAACTGCAAGTTCAACAGAGAGTTTGGCTGAGAAACCTCAGAAGTACTCCCTGAATCAAAATTATCCGAACCCGTTTAATCCCGTAACATCTATAGAATACCAAATTCCGGAAAGCGGTCCGGTTGAATTGACAGTATATAATACTTTGGGGCAGAGAGTTACCACATTGGTAAATAAGCAGCAAGCAGCCGGCTACTATTCGGTTGATTTCGATGGCTCCGAACTGCCAAGCGGCGTATATATCTATCGTCTTGAAGCCGGCAGTTTTTCGGAAACCCAAAAAATGATGCTGGTAAAATAGAAATCACACAAAACTAAATTCACATTGGGGTTATGAGCAGCGATACTGTTCATAACCCCTTTTTGATTTATGACACCAATCAAATAATTCTGGAGGATTTAAAATTTTACCCCTAAGAAGAAATTCCTTGTGAAGCTGTATAAACAAAGATGTGTTCGTTTTCTGATTATCCGGGCATCATAAAAGCTTTCGATGTACGGACAGGGTTGAGTCGGCAATTAATCAAATCTAAACAACCAGGTTGTCCGCCTGATCCTCCCTGCCCTGTAAGACGTGGTCAATAGCTCCGGCGGCCATTTCAGCCATTTTTTGCCGGGTCTTGTGGGTAGCACTGCCGATATGGGGAAGAAGTACGGCGTTGGGAGCGGTAAGTAAATCCGGGTAAATCTCTGGTTCATGTTCAAAAACATCAATGCCTGCACCGGCTATGGCGCGATTGTGCAGGGCTTCGGCCAGAGCAGCTTCATCGACTACCGGTCCCCGAGCTGTGTTGATTAGAAACCCTTCGGGGCCAAGCTTATTCAGGATTTCGCGGTTTACCAGGTGGCGGGAGGCCTCGTTAAGCGGGCAATGCAGGCTCAGAATGTCACTGAATTCAGCAAGTTCATCCACGGATGAAAAATAAGTTGCGTTGAGCGCTTGTTCGGCTTCCCGGTCTATGGGTTTTCTGTTGAAGTAGCCGATTTCCATCCCGAACGCTTGCGCCCGTTGAGCTACAGCTTTACCTATACGTCCGAGCCCCACAATTCCGAGCCGGGCCCCGGATAGCTCGAGACCAA
>SLQI01000368.1 GCA_007131535.1 Balneolales bacterium
CCCCAGGCTCCGATGTTTTCTCAATCTGGGCAAACCGCTCCGTTCGGGTTTCCGGGTAGATCGGCCGGCCCATATTGAATAAATGCACGTGAATGAGGGTGAAGGCGATAAATATTACAAACAGCACCGAAGCCATATATTTCAGTTTCATCACCTGATCATACTCGTCAGGGATCCCGTTTAGATTTCGGAAACTGGTCCAGATCATCATCCCGCTGAGGGAGGCGACCAGAAAGAACAGCGAGCCGGTGAGCCAGTCAATCAGGATGAGCGCGGTGGAGGCACCAATTAAACCGAGCCCGAAGCTAACCACAAAGAAGGCTTTCACGTTTTCGATGCCATAAACTACCATAAAGGTACGATCTCCCCGCTGCCGATCTTCTTCGGTTTGATAAATCTGGGAAAGCGGGTACATGCTCAGGACAATCAACATAACCCCCAGTGAACCGATCCAGCCTGCCGGATTGGTGATGCCTGCTCCGGCCGAGAGCGCGCCAAGCCAGAATCCGCCCCAGCCGGTACTTACTCCTATCGCAACCAGACTGAGCAGCGGGTGACTTTTCCAGCGAAACAGCGGGGTACTGTACAGCCAGAACATCAACATGGCTATTGCATAGACCACCATATATTCCCAGCCGACCCACCAGCCGGCCAAAAGGCCGGGAACCTGAATGAGCAATGATACCGGATGCATCCAGCCTTTCATCGGAGGCACGCGTTTTAGTCCGCCTACCGGACCGGTGTCTTTATCCCAGTAGGTGTTGTATGCGGTGGCTCCGCCGAACAACAGCATGTGAACCAGAAGAAAATGAATCAGAAAGCTGATCCAGTCCATCGAACCGGTAAACAACCCGCCATACAGAAAACAACCGGAGAGCACGAACAGCTGATAGTGCCAGCGCAGGTTGATTATAAAAAAATAAACGTCACGCATTCCCGAGGGTTTATACCAATTGATGATGAGACCGGTTTCTAATATACAAACAGTAAACCTATATATTCGGCGAATGAATCAACATTAATCTCCGGATAAACGAAAGGAAAAAGAGTTTAGTTATCAATGATCAGTGATCAGTAAACAGTTATCAGGAGGGCTATATAAAATCTATTGCTAATAGCCGGGAGCGAGCCATAAATTGGTTGGCTATCTTAACTGATAACTGCATTACGACATCTTTGCCGGTATTGCTCCTTCATACAGTTGCTTCAGCTCTTCAACCCTAAATTTATGCTGGTTGATTTTAAGCTCTGTTCCACCGGTCTCTCCCAGCATATATGCAGGTATCCCGGCCTGACTTGTCATGCTTTTTAAATCATCAGCATCATTGGGTTTTATGGTTACCACTATGCCAGACTGAGCTTCACCGAACCATCGGGCTAAAGGCGAATCGGCGGGAATGAGGTCGATATCTGCCTGCGCTCCCAGCTCTCCGAAAATCGCCATTTCAGTGAGCGCAACGGTCAGCCCGCCGTCAGAGACATCGTGGGCGGCGGTGATGCAGCCTTTTTGTATCAACTTCAACAGGGAGTTCTGCAGATTTAGCTCGAATTCGAGATCAAGATGCGGGGCATCGCCGATGGTTTTGTTGTGAATGTGGCTCAAAAACTCCGATCCGCCAATACCGTTGCGATCCGCTCCGAGGTACCAAATCTGCTCTCCTTCGGCCTTGAACGAAGCAGTGGTCAGATCCCGTTCATAATCTTCAATCCAGCCGAGCATTCCAACCACCGGGGTTGGAAATACTGATCCGCGGGGGTTTTCATTATAAAGACTGACATTTCCTCCCGTCACCGGAGTATTGAGCGTACGGCAGGCATCACCCATACCTCCGACAGCTTCTTTAAACACCCAGTAGACTTCAGGCTTATAGGGATTACCGAAATTCAAACAGTTGGTAATCGCCATCGGCTTAGCGCCGGTGCAGACCACATTACGCGCCGCTTCCGCTACGGCGATCTGTCCGCCCCGCCGGGGATTCAAGTAGACATACCGCCCGTTGCAATCCGTCTTGACCGACAGCGCTCTTTTGGTACCTTTGATCCGCACCACTCCGGCATCTGTTGGTCCGGGACCGGCAACGGTGTTGGTGCGCACCATGTAATCATACTGCTCATACACCCACTTTTTGGAGGCGATATTGGGTGATTGAAGCAGCTCTTTCAGGGTTTCACCATAATTCTCCGGCTCCGAAATCGAAGCCTCGTCAAACGAAGAGGTTTCTTCCAGATAAGCCGGCTTTTGAGTTTCGCGGTCGTATTGCGGCGCTCCGCCGCCGAGTACCAGACTATCCGCCGGAATATCGGCTTTGATCTCTCCGTCTTTGTGATACACGACGCGGCCGGTATCGGTAACTTCGCCGACAACCACCGCATTGAGATCCCATTTGGCAAATACTTCCATTACTTCCTGTTCCCGGCCTTTTTTGGCCACAACCAGCATCCGCTCCTGACTTTCGGAAAGCAGCAGCTCATAGGCCGTCATGTTTTCCTCGCGTACCGGAACTTTGTCAAGATCGAGATACATACCCGTTCCGGCTTTGGCGGTCATTTCGGATGAGGAACTGCTGATGCCGGCAGCGCCCATATCCTGCATACCGGCCAC
>SLQI01000221.1 GCA_007131535.1 Balneolales bacterium
CCGGTAAGCAGCAGGATCCACTGGAAGGTATCGGTGTAGATAACCGCTTTGATCCCCCCCATAACCGTGTAAATGATGATGATCCCGCCCATTATCCACAGGGCAAGATTCAGGTCAAGGTCAGCAAATGTAGAAGAGGCCAGCACCGCGCCTGCCAGCATCTGGGAGCTGGTAAAACCGAGGTAGCCGATGGCTGAGATGATGCCGGCAACAAACGCTACTTTCCCGTTGAAAAAGTACTGGAAGATTTCCGGCATGGTATAAAAACCCTGCTCGGTAGAAAGGTTTTTTACTTTGGGGATCAAAAAAACTGCCGCCATCCAGGCACCTATCAGCCCGGTAAACAACATCCAGGAGCCGGCCATGCCGATAACAAAGCCCAAACCTCCGAGGCCGATTGAAAATCCGCCACCGACATCCGTAGCTACCACGGATAAACCCACATGCGGATAGCTCATCTTACGACCGCCGATGTAATAATCTTCGGCCCCCTGGTTTTTGCGGTAGAAATAATACCCTATCCCCAGAATGATCAGGAAATAGAGGGTGAATACAAGGCCATCAATTATGGTCATCTCAAATTTGGGCGGGTTGTTGTTTCAGAAAGGCCGTTGGGTTACGAGTCACAACAACAAAAAAACTGCTCACATCTGTGGAGTTTGGGATTTATCGGATGGTTTTAGTGCAAATGTTGAAGAACGATGATCTGAAGTATTCAGCATAAATATGCGAAATTCCTGATTGGTTTGAATTCGCTTAAAAGTATGGATTTTTCATTAAAATTTGAAAAAATCACTATCCCATCATCAATCCACCGGCAGAATGATGAGTTTACGTCCTGTGATATCGCGATAAAAACCAATTCTATTCAGTCCAACGCAGCCTGCCCCCGGCAATGTGGACTGAATGGGTTGTTGTCCGCTCTCAACTCACTTGTGAAACCGTTACAGGCCCTCTCCCGGAGAGCATTAAAAGTTTATCGTTCATTTGTTTAATGTAATCGTATCCGTAATCTCCCCGTTCAAGCCCATCTATTAACGGTTTGGGCAGATCTTGCTTTATTTCTTCGCAGTGAGCACCAATAGCCAGGGCGATAGCGGCAACCGTATCGGTATCACCGGTAAACGACACCGACTCTTTGAGTAACTCGCTCATAGTCTGGCTATTTTTAATAGCGGTAACAGCGGCTCGTACGCTCATCCAGCATTTACGACCGACTACACCGGTCCAGGGCTCATCCCATTCATAGAGCAGCTTTTCCTCCAGAAACTGCCCGAGTTTGGCTTTAGGCCCGACACCATAAAACATATAGTGCGCTGCGAGCGCTACGGCCTGGGCAGACTTGATTCCCATTTCGGTGTTATGAGTAAGCCTGGCCTGGATTTTGGCTTTTTCCATTACTTCATCCATCGTTGAAATAATGCCCAGCGGGGCCGACCGCATCGCGGCCCCGCTGGAATCACTTGTTGCCACAATCCGGCTCAGCAGTTGCTTCCCGGAATCTACTTCCTGGAATAATTGATACAAACCACTGGTATACCCTTCGCGCGGATCACGCTTAAAACACTCCAGAATCTGATCGGCCAATACACTGGGAGTCCATGGCTTTTCAGAAACCAGAACCTCGGTAAGCGCCAGCGCCATCTGGGTATCATCGGTATATTTCCCGGGAGAGATATTCAGCACCGGGTGTTGCGGATACCCCGTCAGTGTATTGTGCTGTTGCACAAAATCTGCCGGCATGTACTCAAAACACGCTCCATAGGCATCGCCGATTGCTTTCTCAATTAGCATAAGCACCTCGTTGGGTTATATTTTCCAGGTGTTGCCGCTCTGAAACAGGTCACTGACTTTTTGATGCTTGGTATTATCCCTTGCCCGCCCGATACTACTATGCAGCAAATCATCAAATGTAGGGGCTTCAACTTCACGAAGCACTCCCATAGCTATGGGAAAATCCGGCAGCTGCATTCGTGCCAGAGCTATTTGCAGCTCGGGTTGATTGTTGTAAGCATCATGCACTAACAGATCCGGATGATCCTGACCATTGCCTTCTTCACCATCTCCGAGTGCTACCTTATCCAGGCTCATGCCGTTCAGCTTCAGCCCGTATCTCTTCTCTTTGCCCCAGATCATCGGTTTGCCGTGTTCAAGGTACAGCTGATTGTCGTCTTTGGTATCCTTTCCGGTGATCTCTTCATGTATACCATCGGTAAAGATCACACAATTCTGCAATACTTCGACCACGGAGGTGCCTTTGTGTTTTCCGGCACGGACAATCGCCTCTTCCATCAGCTTCGGGTTGTTATCCGGAACGCGGGCAAAAAATGTACCCTGGGCACCTATCGTAAGCTCACCTATCGTGAACGGGTTTTCAAAACTTCCTTCCGGGCTGGTTTTGGTTTTTTGTCCCATTGGGGTGGTGGGCGAGGTCTGCCCCTTGGTCATTCCGTAAATTTTGTTATTGAATATGATGATATTCATATCCATGTTGCGGCGCACCGCGTGGATAAAGTGATTTCCACCGATGGCCATACTGTCACCGTCACCGGTAATTACCCAGACGCTGAGATCCGGCCGGGACAGTTTTACGCCGGAAGCCGTTGCCGCCGCGCGCCCGTGTATCGAGTGGATACCAAAGGTGTTCATGTAATAGGGCAGCCGCGATGAGCACCCTATCCCGGAGACACATACAATCTCATGTCTGGGTTTGCCGAGCTGGGCAAATGCTTTTTGCATGGATGAAAGAATCACATAGTCTCCGCATCCCGGACACCAGCGGATCATCTGATCCGTCTGGAAATCTTTCTTGGTCAGGATATCCTTTTCAATATTAGTTTCAGCACTCATAAATCAACTCTGTAAGTAGGTTAATGCCTCATTTTTAATCTCGGACACAAAGAATGGCCGGGCCTGAATTTTGTTGAACTGATCATATTTGAACTGCGGATACTGACTCCTCAGGTAGGTAGCCAGCTGACCGTTATTGAGTTCGCAAACCAGGATTTTGTCGAACTTTTCAAATATGGAAGGAATGTTTTCGGGCATCGGGTGTAAATAATTGAAATGGGTAAATCCGATCCCTTCCACTCCTTCATCTTCCATCTCCTGCAAGGCGGTATGGAGAGCACCGTAGGTACTTCCCCAGCCTACCAGCAATACCTTTCCGGATTCCGCCCCGTAAACTTGTTGGTCCGGAATCTCATGGCCGACCCGTTTAATTTTTTCGGCACGGGTATGTACCATTTTTTCATGATTCACGCCATCATAGGTCACATTGCCGGTAATCTCTTCTTTTTCAAGACCGCCAATTCGGTGCTCAAATCCTCTTTGACCGGGACTCATCCAATACCGGTTGAGTTTTTCCGGATCACGCAGATACGGTTTCCATTCACCGCCATCATTTTCAAACTGAGGTACGGTGATATCCGGCAGATCATCCATATCCGGAATTCGCCACGGATGCGATCCGCTGGCCAGGTAGGAATCGGTTAGAAGCACTACCGGTGTGGTATGCTCGATTGCCATTTTGCAGGCCATATAGCTGTAATAAAAGCAGTCATCCGGAGAGCTTGCCGCCATTACAATCAGCGGAGCCTCTCCGTGGCGTCCGTACAGAGCCTGCAACAAATCACTTTGCTCGGATTTAGTCGGCAGACCGGTAGACGGCCCGACCCGCTGCACGTTGACGATTACCAACGGTATTTCGGCGATGGTAGCCAGACCCATAGCTTCCGTCTTCAGTGAAGCACCGGGGCCGGATGTCGTTGTAACTCCGAGATTGCCGCTAAACGAAGCTCCGATGGCTGCGCATATCGCGGCGATTTCATCTTCAGCCTGGAAAGAAATGGCTCCCATATCCTTCCGCAGCGAAATCTCGTGAAGAATCTCAGATGCCGGTGTGATCGGATAAGAGCACAGCGATAGCGTTTTGTCACATTTTTCAGCCGCTGCAAGCATGCCCCAGGCCGTTGCGGTATTTCCATCAATATTGCGATAAGTACCTTCCGGGATTTCAGCCGGCGGGATAACTACAGAAGGACCTAACAACTCTGTAGATTCAGCAAAGCTAAACCCTGCCTTGAGGGCACGCACATTTGCTTCGGCGACTTTAGGCTTATTTTTAAACTTGGTTTCAAGAAAGGTAATAGTATTGTCAATTGAGCGGCGGAAAAAATAGAGTACGACGCCCAGAGCCATCATATTTTTACTGCGCATCATAGTTTGCATCTCCATACCGAGGTCTTTCAAGGCCTCTTTGGTCATGGAGGTTACCGGAGCTTCAACGACATGATATTCTTTCTGGAGCTCTTCATCGGCCAGCGGGCTGTCGTCGTAACCGGCTTTTTTTAAATTCTTTTTTGTAAAACTATCAACGTCGGCTATAATGGTTCCGCCCGGTTTTAAATGGCGCAGGTTGGTTTTCAGTGCCGCCGGATTCATAACGATCAGCACATCGACCTGATCACCGGGGGTGTAAATTTCAATGCCTCCGAGCTGCACCTGAAAGCTGGAAACGCCTTCGAGGCTGCCCTGAGGCGCCCGTATTTCGGCCGGGAAATCAGGGATGGTTGCCAGATCATGGCCGGCTATAGCCGACGACTGAGAAAACAGCTCACCGGTCAGCTGCATACCGTCACCCGAATCTCCGGAAAAGCGTATCACCGCTTTTCTCATGTTGGTGGTATCTGCAATTTCACTCATTTTGCACTTGTGTATTTAATAGTTTATAACAATAGCCGGAGTAGCAGAAAAGCGCTTTCCTGCCACCCCGGCTTACCGCGTGAGCAAATAGTTTTTTATTCGCCGTGAAGGTAATTTTTTCGGGCTATCAGAGTATCCTCATCTTCCTCATGTTCCGGATGAGTTACCAGGCACTCCGGTACCGGGCAAGCCGCTATACATTGTTCTTCATCATAGTGACCTTTACATTCGGTGCACTTTTCCGGTACGATGAAATAAAAATCATCCGATAGCGGCTCCTGCATTTCATCGGCATCTACGCTGGTACCATTGAGCAGTTCAACGCTTCCGGAAAGTTCGGTACCTTCGGCCATTGACCACTCCGCACCAGCTTCATAAATGGCATTATTCGGGCACTCAGGTTCACATGCGCCGCAGTTAATGCATTCATCAGTTATTGTAAGTGCCATAGTTCTGGTTGTTTAGTGTTATTAGTTGATTTGTAATGCCTTCCAGTAAATTCTTTTGCTCACCGGAATGGGTTTAAATGAATTTTGGTATTTTAGATAAAAAACTCTAATTAATGATAAATATTTTGTACCCCTATAGCAAATACCCGGGTTAATTTATATTGATTCTAAGCTCATTTACCCCGGAGGATGAAAAACACGGTTTTCCTCTGTTAATCAATAAGTTGCATACCTGCCTTTAGCGATAAGCTCCGGATAGCTTATTTATGACCCAACATGCCCGAAGTTGAACTAAAGCAGGCAAACGAATTGTTACCTGATAGGCAGGTTTCGAGAGAAATATACACAATTTCAGATAAAAAGGTCTAATTATTCATATTATCTTTACAATTGCACTTTATCTTTCAACGACTTTTAAAAAAGGAACATCACACGCCTTTCTGCTTGCGGCATAAGGCCTAAGAGAGCACTCCTTAGATAAAAGTCTTAATTTTAAATATGTCTACAAGCATGGAGAATGCATTATGGCAAATCCAATCACAATGGAACATCCAACATGGATCAAGAATCAAGAGCTGATTAAATGGGTTGAAGAAACCGCAGCTCACACCCAGGCCGATAATATCCACTGGGTAGACGGAAGTCAGGAAGAAAACGACACACTGACGCAGCTCTTAGTTGAAAAGGGAACCTTTATCCGGCTGAACCCGGAAAAACGCCCCAATAGTTTTGCATGTTTTTCTGATCCAAGCGACGTAGCGCGCGTGGAAGACCGTACATATATTTGCAGCCGAAGAAAAGAAGATGCCGGCCCGACCAATAACTGGGAAGATCCGGATAAAATGAAGCAAACCCTTAATGATCTGTATAAAGGGTGCATGAAAGGCCGAACCCTGTACGTCATCCCGTTCAGCATGGGGCCCATCGGATCGCCGATTTCCCATATAGGGGTTCAGATCACCGATTCGGAATATGTGGTAATTAACATGAGAATCATGACCCGGATGGGCCGGGAAGTGATGGAAGCACTCGGTGACGGAGAATATGTTAAATGTATGCACTCGGTAGGTGCCCCGCTGGAGCCCGGCGAAGAAGATGCCAAGTGGCCTTGCAACCCGGATACCAAATATATTGTACACTACCCGGAAGAGCGGAAAATTGAATCATACGGCAGCGGCTACGGCGGAAATGCGCTATTGGGCAAGAAATGCTTTGCCCTGCGGATCGCTTCTACCATGGCCCGCGACGAAGAATGGCTGGCTGAACACATGCTGATTTTGGGTGTAGAATCCCCCAAGGGTAAGAAAAATTACGTAGCAGCGGCTTTTCCAAGTGCCTGCGGCAAGACCAACTTCGCCATGATGATTCCTCCCAAGGGCTTTGACGGATGGAAAGTAACTACCGTAGGTGACGACATCGCCTGGATTAAAATGAACGAGGAAGGCGAGTTGCGGGCGATCAACCCGGAAGCCGGATATTTTGGCGTAGCACCCGGTACCAACTACGACACCAACCCCAATGCCATGGAGTCGATCCAGGCGAATACCATTTTTACCAACGTCGCCCTAACTGATGATGGCGACGTCTGGTGGGAAGGCATGACCAAAGAACCACCGGCCAATCTGACCGACTGGCGCGGTAATAAGTGGACTCCTGACAGTGATAAACCGGCCGCTCATCCCAACGCCCGGTTCACCGCACCGGCCGATCAAAACCCGGTGATCGACGAAAACTGGGAAGACCCCAAAGGGGTGCCAATCAGCGCCTTCATTTTCGGGGGGCGACGAAGTGATACCGTACCGCTGGTCTACCAGGCCGTAAACTGGAACTTCGGAGTCTACCTTGCCTCAACGATGGGCTCTGAAATGACGGCCGCCGCTTTCGGTGAACTCGGCAAGGTTCGACGCGACCCGTTCGCGATGCTGCCGTTTGCAGGCTATCACATGGCCGACTACTTCAACCACTGGTTGCAGTTCGGTCGCAAGCTGCCCGAACCTCCGCGTATCTTTGGCGTAAACTGGTTCCAAAAAGACAAAGACGGAAAGTTTATCTGGCCGGGCTTTGGCGAAAACATGCGCGTACTGAAATGGATCGTCGACAGGGTAAATGGCAGTACGGCTGCTGTCGAAAGCCCGATTGGCTGGATGCCCCGGTACGAAGACATGGAAATGGAAGACCTGAATTTCAGCCAGGAAGATTTTCAGAAAATCATGACGGTTGACCGCGAAGCCTGGAAACAGGAGCTCCTTGATCATGAAGAACTCTTCTCTAAACTGTATGACAAGTTACCGAAAGAGTACTTCTTTATGAGAGAGCTGCTCAGATCCAGCCTCTGGAGATCTCCGGAATACTGGGCCATGGCTCCGGAACGCTACTATGACAAGGATCAAAACAGCTGATTCCTGATTTTCAACACTCACACAAGGGAAGCTGCCTGCGGGAAGCTTCCCTTTTTTTATTCCCCGTGTAACCCTCTTTCACCCATGATCAAATCAAAATCCAATCCGCATTAATCCGTGCAGATCCGCGGTTAAAAAATCTGACACTGGCAAGTACTATGAAACCCGAATTGCAAATAGCCAACAAAGATCTGTAAGTTTAGCAATTTTTCACTGATTACTGATTACTGATTACTGATTACTGATTACTGATTACTGAGCCCACACTTCTCCCAAGCAAAAAAGTTGAGAATTTCCGATCATCTTACCTAACGGTAATTTCTTTTTATATTTCGGGATTCCGTTATCATCTATTCCCCGAATCATTGGTCTGATTTTGTGGCCTTCCGAAGTTTTTTACTTCCTTAGTCGGGGATGTAGCCAATTATTGAAAACAAAAAGGAAGATGTATTTGTCTGTCAGCTACTTAAAAAATCTGCTGGCAACGGAGATCTCTCACCTGAAAACATAAAAACAATAAAACTATGACGCGTAATTTACTTCTGTTCGGCTCTCTTGCATGGCTGCTCGGTTGCAGTGCGGCCGAGCCGGTTCAGGCCCAGCCTGAACCTATAGACAGATCAGCTATTGAAGCTGAAGAATATCTGATCCCACCGGATCACATTAAAGAAGAAATTCTGGCTCCACGCCATGAAAACGTTAACCTCACTAACCTTGATCCCACCGGCCGTTATTTTCTGAATTCGGTATCAAGCGGTTTGAGTCAGCTTGAAGATCTGGCCCGGGAGCATTTGAATCTGGGCGGTATGCAGATCGATCCCGTTGCTGAACGCATGCGATTTATGAGTACCAGCACAACGATCGGCCTTCAGCTCATTGACAGCCGCGACGGATCTGTAACCGATCTCAACACCCCGGACGGAGTCCGTATAACCGGTGCAAGCTGGTCGCCCGATGGGGATAAACTGGCTTATTTTGCTCATTACGAAGATGAATCCCATGTCTACGTTCATGACCTGGAAGCTAATGAAGCGACCCGGTTAACCAACCTTCCCGCTCTTCCGACCGGCTACACCGGCCTTCAATGGTCTGGTAACAGCCAGTATGTTTTTGCCGTAACCACTCCGGAAAACCGCATGGAAAAACCAGAAAAGCCGGAGACACCCACAGAGCCGCAGGTACGAATAGCTTCTGAAGAACGAAACCAACTTCGTACCTACCAGAGCCTGCTTGAGGGGCCCTATGAACGCCGGCTGGTTAAATATTTTACCACCGGTCAGCTCACCCGTATGGATGTCGAAACCGGTTCCCTTGAAACTATCGGTGAACCGGATTTGATCAGCAACCTGGATGTCGCCCCTGATGGAGAGCACATGCGGGTAACCACCTATGAGACTCCATTCCCATATATTGTTCCTGTAAGCCGGAGTGGCTATACCGAAACGATCCGGAACCTGGAAGGAGAGGAGCTGGCTGTACTCAGAGAACGCGCTCCGCGTGAAGGCATTCCGGACTCAACCACCATCGAGGACTTCGGCCGCTCTCAGATCGCCTGGCGTCCGGACGGAGAGGGCCTCAGCTTTGTAAGCGAACCTGAGGAGGAAGAAGAGGACGATAACGGTATTGAAGGTGAGGATCAAAACGACAATGGTGAGGATGAGCAGGGGTATCAGGTCATACAATGGCTGCCTCCGTTTGATGATGACAGTCAGGAGGTGATCTACACCAGTGACTCTGAAATCAACAACCTCTCCTATTCGGAAGACACTGAAACGCTATTCATTACGCAGCGGCAAGGCGGTGATGAACATCTGTTTGCCGTTTTTCCGGATGATCCCGATACCACCTACACCATTTACCGGTATGACCGGGATGATTTCTATGCCGACCCCGGCAACTTAATGCACCGGCCCTCAGAGTTAGGTCCGCGGGCCGTACGTATTCACGACGGGCACGTTTATCTGCGAGGCACCAAATATCATGAAGACCCCGAAGAAAATGCGCCTCAGCCTTTTGTTGACCGGGTTGAAATAGAGTCGGGAGATAAAGAGCGGATATTCGAGAGCAGCTCTGAGATGTATGAGCAAGTAATCACAGCTTTGGGTGATGACCTGGATGATCTGATTCTCCGCAGACAATCCGCTGAGGATATCCCGAATTCGTATCTGTATTCACGTTCAGATGAATCTCTCACACAGCTTACCGATAATACCGACCACTCCCCGGTCATTACCGGCGCTCAGCGGGAGCGTTTCGAAATCGAGCGGGCCGATGGCATTACTTTCATGGGAGAGATTGTGCTTCCCCCCGATTATGATGGAGAGGAAGAGCTTCCGGCGCTGATCTGGCACTACCCCCGTGAGTATGAAAGCCAGGAAGATCTCGACGATACCTATCGCACCTATAATAAAAACAGCTTCCCGAATGTATTTCCGAGATCACCTGAAATTTTCATAAAGCACGGCTATGCCGTAGTGCGCCCGGACTTCCCGATTGTAGCTACGGAGGGCACTCCCAACGACAACTTCGTAATGGATGTGGTGAATAACTTCACTGCCGTCATCGATGAAGTGGACCGCAGGGGGTATATTGACCGCGACCGGCTCGCAGCCGGCGGACACAGCTACGGAGCATTCGGCACGGCCAACGCGATGAATCACACCTCATTCTTCCGGGCCGGAATCGCCGGTAACGGAAATTACAACCGAACCCTGACCCCGCTTGGTTTTCAGCGGGAGCGCAGTGATTTATGGCGTGCCCGGGAGCGCTATACAACGATGTCCCCAATGTTGTATGCCGAGCGCATGAACGGGGCACTGCTCATGTATCACGG
>SLQI01000335.1 GCA_007131535.1 Balneolales bacterium
GACTTCAGTGCGTGTTGCACAACTTTTACTTAAAATTTTGTTTTCCCAGGAAAATGAAACACAATTAAGACTTTTTTCGCGCGGCGAAGCCGCGCTATCTCCCCCCCCAGCAACCATATCATCCTTCCACGGCTCCACGGGAATCCTCCCAAAGGGATTCCTGTGGAGCTTCGGGAGAATGCCTGTGGCACGACCGGAGGTGAGGCTATCTTGTGATTACTACTTTCGATGTTTATCGAACCGGAGTGGAGGGAGCTGTCGCCAAATAAGCAACTACACAGCCATCAACTGCTGTTTATATTTGACTATAGTTGGTAGAATCTTGTGGAGAGGTAGTTGCTTGTTTTAAAAGATCTCTCCGTTACGGCTCGATATACACCGAGTCAAGGGACTTTATCTAAGCCTCGCCTCCAGTCGAGATGACAGGCAGTGTGGGGTAAAAAAGCGCGGCTTTGCCGCGCGGAAATGAATCCGGCTATAAAAGCATCTCAAATATTTGATAGTTGTGCAACACGCACTTCAGCCGACGGTTGGACGGCCCCCACAAAGTTATGGGACTTAAGCCCCAATTTTGCAGGGCTGAAGCCAACGGAAAATGATATGTGACTGATATCTTTTTTTTAAAAAATCAGGATATCGATCATAACTAAAAAATAGTCGGATAGTAGTCATAGGAAATGAGGGGCTGATAAGGCACGCGCAAATGGCTTCTATGATATAGCGGCAGAGGGTAGTTTATCTTTGGTTTATTACGGATGAAATATCAGTTCAGCTTTCATCTATAACTGCGCATAATTTTCAATATATTCCGCTTCAACGAACCCAGGCTGGTGAAAGAGGCAAAGAGCATTAATTCAATGTGTGCAAAAAAAATAACTGTAATTATTGTTAATTATAATGTTAAGGAGTTTATATCAGATCTGCTTGATTCGCTGAACAAGGCTGCCGGAGAGATTGAGCTTGAAGTTTTTATTGTGGATAACGCTTCCTCAGACGGATCGGTGGAGTTTCTTAAAAAAAACTACCCCTGGATTCACCTAATCGAAAATTCTGAAAACCTGGGATTCGGTAAGGCAAATAACCAGGCAATTTCAAAAGCTACAGGAGAGTATACGCTTTTGATCAACCCGGATACTGTAGTGCGTGAGGATACATTAAAAGTTATGTACGATCACATGGAGCAAAATCCGGAAACGGGAGCGGCAGGTTGTAAGCTGCTAAACCCGGATGGTACTTTCGCTCCGGAATCCCGTAGAAGTGTACCCACGCCGGCAACGGCGTTATGGAAACTGACCGGTTTGAGTACCCTGTTTCCTAATAGCAAAACATTTGGAAAATATCATCTTGGCTGGATGTCGGAAAATGAGAAGGCCAGTGTTCCGGTGCTGTCAGGGAGTTTCATGTTTTTTCGAACTTCAGTCTTACAGGAAATCGGGGGTTTTGATGAACGGTTTTTCATGTATGCCGAAGATATTGATATTTGCTACCGAACAACCAATGCCGGCTACCGAATTGATTATGTACCGGATACCTCTGTCACGCATTATAAAGGTGAGAGTACAAAGAAAGAAAATCTGGATTACATTGTCATATTCAATAAAGCAATGTATCAGTTTTTTGATAAGCACTACAGCAGCAATTACACTTCATTCTTCAAAGCTGTTGTCGCGGTTTTTCTTTTTGGCAGGGTGGTTATCGGTTATATCGGAAGCATCCTGAAAAAATCAGCCAGGCTTATTCAGGATTTGCTGCTAATCAATGTAATCCTCTTGATGTTTATGGCGATCCGGGTGGATCAGCCCCTTCAACATACGATTGAAAATTTTGACTATCGGTTTCTGGTTGTAAACTTGCTATTGACGGGTGCTTTCATTCTCATGTCGGTATATTATGATCTGTACAACCGAAACAAAAAATCATATATCGACACCATAAAAGCGGTAGTACTCTCATTTTTTATTGTGGTGGGGATCACGTTTTTCTTCAGAGAGTTTGCATTCTCACGATGGATCATCATTATGGCCACACTTGCTTCGGTGGCTGCCATCGCGTTGCTCAGACTTTTTCAATGGAATACCAAAGCGGAAACAGATTTTAAAAAAGTGTTGATCTCCGGGTATGATCAGCATACCGATAAACTCATTACTGAGTTAAAAAAGCAAAAGCGATTTGAGATCTGCGGGATTCTGCTACAACCAGATCAGCCCTGGAAGGAGGAAATTAATGGTGTTCCGGTAATCGGTCGAATCAACTATACGGCAAAAATGGCAGCATATCACAAGGTCGATCAGATTTATTACACGGTGCCGGCATTGGATATGGATACTATTCTGGAGCAGATGGTTGCCATACACGATACCAACATCGGGGAATATATTGTGCCGCCATCCATCCAATATGCTATCGGACGTTCGCGGGTAAGGTTTCTCGGTAAAGTACCGGTGCTTGAAAAAGAATTGGCTTACAACATACGGTGGAATCGATTTTTAAAAAGATTAACCGATCTATTCATCAGCACACCTCTCTTAATCGTAGCATTTCCCATCTGGTATCCCGGCTTTTTAATCAACCGAAACAACAGAAGCCGGCATACATTCTATGGGGAGAACAACATTCCGTTTAAGGTATCATTAATTGAGCCTTATGAGCAGCATCGCTTTCTGAACAGATATATACTGATGTGGTATGTGATGTTAGGTAAGTTCAGTCTGGTAGGCGCGCCGTTGTCTCACAAAGATAACGGGATGAATACCAACTACAAGCCAGGTCTGTGCGGTGTAAAGCAGCTTGCCGCAGGGAACAGTGACTCGGCGGAACAGCAGGAAATCGACTATTTGCAAAACTACAATATTTGGACTGACCTCTACCTTATCTTTTACACCATCAGGTCCGGCAAAAGTACGATCGGGCGGTATCTGAATCGAGAATCTATCACTGTAAAGTGACTGAATGATGAACCAGGAAACCGAAGATATTACTGCCATAATTGTTAACTATCGCACGCCGGAATTAACCCGGATGGCATTATGGTCCCTGCATAGTCTTTACCCGGATTTAAAAATTCTGCTGATTGATAACAACTCACCAACCGCTGAATTGACTCAGATCGAGAAATACCTTGAGCACCTAAAGGGGGTGCAGTTGATCAAAAATAAAACAAACAGACACCATGGGCCGGCGATGGACCAGGCGCTTCAAATGTGCCGCTCCCGTTTTGCCTTGTTGTTTGACTCGGATTGCATCGCCTATAGAAAAGGGTTTATTGAGGCAATGAAAAAGGCTCACGGAGAAGATTCCTACATGACCGGTGAAATGCAGTACCTGAACCACCGGGGATTCAATGTTTCGGAAAACGAACCGGAGCGGCTGCCCTATATTCATCCCCATTGTGCATTGATTAATGTGGAGCAATACGCCGGCCTGCCTCCATTTGAAAAGCATGGCTCGCCGTGCTTTTCAAACCAGAAAGAGGCGAACCGCCGGAAATTAAAACTTACAGATTTCCCGGTTGATGAATATGTTTATCACATCGGAAGAGGTACAGTTAATGAAATCGGGGGGTATAAATTAGGCCTGCCCGGGTATTTGAATAAAATCGGAAACCGGTTGAGCAAATTACTCCCGTAATATTACAGTTAATATGTTATAGCCGTTTTGCCAATTCGGCGGCGGCTCCGGAATACCATGTGTGAAAACTTTGATCCTGTATTCGCTTTCTTACCTCCCTCATCAGGTCGAGATAAAATACCAGGTTGTGCAGGGAAGCCAGGCGGAGCCCCAGGATTTCATCCGACTTGAATAAATGATGCAGATAGGCCAACGTATAGTTTTGGCAAGTCTCACTTTGGAATCCGGGATCAGCCGACTCAAAACAGGTTTTCCATTTGGCGTTTTTTATGTTGATGATCCCGTTTCGGGTAAACAGCATCCCGTTTCGGGCGTTGCGGGTAGGCATCACACAGTCGAACATATCCACGCCGAGGGCGATATTTTCAAGCAGGTTGGCCGGAGTGCCCACACCCATGAGATATCGGGGTTTTTCTTTGGGAAGATGATCAGTACAAAGGTCAGTCATCTCATACATGGTTTCAGTGGGCTCGCCGACGCTCAGCCCCCCGATGGCGTTACCTTCGAAATCTAATTCGGCAATGGCCTCGCAGGATTGGCGGCGCAGCTCCGGATAGGTACTTCCTTGTACGATACCGAATTGCAGTTGCCGGTGATGATATTTCGGTTTTCCGGTCAGGAATGCATCACGGCCTCTTTTGGCCCACCTGTGGGTCAGCTCCATGGATTCTTTTGCATAGGATTCCGAACTCGGGTAGGGCGGGCATTCATCCAGTATCATCATAATATCAGAACCCAGAATCCTCTGGGTTTTCACTACATTTTCGGGCGTAAAAGTATGCCGTGATCCGTCAATATGACTTTGAAATGTAACCCCTTCTTCGTGAAGTTTTCGGATGTCTGAAAGCGAGAATACCTGATAGCCGCCCGAGTCTGTTAAAATGGCTCCATCCCAATTCATGAAACGGTGTAAGCCGCCGGCTTGCTGCATAATTTCGTTTCCGGGTCGCAAATAAAGATGGTAGGTATTTCCCAGTATGATAGGCGCTTGTACATCGTTAACTAACTCATTCTGGCTCACAGCTTTTACTGTACCTAATGTGCCGACGGGCATAAATATGGGAGTCGGGATGTTACCGTGCGCGGTGGAAATGGTACCGGTGCGAGCCTTAGTATGTTCGCAGGCGGTATGTTGCTGAAAAATCACGAATAAATAATTTTTGTTCAGGTTAATTGGTTGTAGTTTCAGCCTCTGAATAAATAAACGGCATACATGCTGGCTCTGAAAAAAATTAAAGAGATATTATTAACCGTTGCAGGCGATTTTATTGTCCTGATAGGTGGATGGTACCTGTTTTACTATTTACGGTTTGAATACGGCATTACCGGAGAAGTGCCCGGTAGTGATCCTCCTATGCTGTTTATTCCTGCGGTAATTATTGCGATCTATTGGGTGGTCATTTTCATGATCTTCGGCCTCTATCGCAAAATTTACCTGATCTCCCGCTTTGATGAGATCATGCGGGTTGCGAAGATAACTATTATAGGTACACTTATTTTATTTTTTCTGTTGTTCATTGATACCCTGGGCTGGACGGATGAAAATCTCGCGCAGGCCAAAACAGTTACTTTTGTATACTGGCTTGTGGTTTTTGGAGTGGTCAGTCTAAACCGCCTGGTGATTCGAACTATCCAGAAATGGCGCGCTATAAAAGGCAAAGGATTGCATCAGGCCGTTATTGTAGGCACCGGACCTACGGCGGCATCCGTCTATGAAAATCTTGAGCGGCAGCCGACCCTGGGTATGAATGTACTCGGATTTGTTTCTTCCAATGGTCAGGCAGAGCAGCCTGATCAACCGGTGGAAGTTTTGGGGGAAGTCAGTCAACTCGGCAGGATTATCCGGGAAAAAGAAGTGGAGGATGTAATTGTTGCTTTGGAAAATGATGACAGCGACATACTTATCAATATTCTGGATCAGATAGATCTGCCGGATGTCTCGGTAAAAATTCTGCCGGATTTTCATCAGATGATCAGCGGGTTGAATCAAACCAATCAGATTTTCGGCCTTCCCCTTATTGAGGTCATGCCGGACCCCATGCCTACCTGGGAGAAGTTTGTAAAGCGGGTGATGGATATAGCTTTGGCAATTGTAATCCTGCTCGTCGCTTTGCCGGTACTGTTGCTTTTGTTCCTGCTGATCCCCCTCGAAAGCAAGGGCGCTCCCATCTACAAACAACGCAGGGTAGGAAGGTATGGCAAAGATTTCAACATCTATAAGCTGCGCACTATGTATCAGGATGCAGAAAAACACAGCGGTCCGACCTGGGCCGGAGAAGATGATCCCAGAATTACCCGCCTGGGGTATTGGCTGCGAAAACTCCGGCTGGATGAACTGCCGCAACTGTTTAATGTGCTCAAAGGGGAGATGAGCCTTGTTGGCCCCCGGCCGGAAAGACCTTATTTTGTAGAGCAGTTTAAAAAAGAGATTCCGCTGTATGGCAGGCGGTTACGGGTTAAACCCGGTATTACAGGATGGGCGCAGGTAAAGTGGAAGTATGATGCAAGCCTTGAGGATGTGAAAGAGAAAACCAAATACGATCTGTTTTATGTGGAGAATATGTCACTGAGGATGGACATGAAAATTTTGATCAACACTTTGCACACCGTCTTTTCCGGTAAAGGACAGTGATGCTCAGGCAATAGGAACCACCGGATAAACTAATCGAAATGCCGTCACAGACCCTCGTTATCATTCCGACGTATAATGAGTCAGAGAATATTTCCGGAGTTATTGACAATCTGCTTAATCTCCCGGAACCGGTAGATATGCTTATCGTGGATGATGCTTCGCCGGATGGTACCGCAGATATCGTACGCACCAGGCAAAAAGAATACCCCGGCCGCATACATCTGATCGAGCGGGAGGGTAAGCTCGGTCTTGGTACGGCTTATGTAACCGGCTTTAAGTTCGCACTGGAGCACGAATACCGTTTTGTTTGTGAGATGGATGCGGACTTCTCTCACAATCCTGAAGATGTTCCCAGGCTGATTGAACCGGTCAAAAACGGTGAAGCGGATGTGGCCATAGGCTCCCGGTATCATAACGGCATCTCCATAGTAAACTGGCCGTTGAGACGTCTGATATTATCATTCGGTGCCAATGTGTATGCGCGGTTGATCACAGGCGTTCCGGTAAAAGATATGACGGCCGGTTTTAAATGCATCAGCCGTGACGTACTGGAGAAAATCAACCTTGACCGCATTCGCTCAAACGGCTATGCATTTCAGATAGAAGTGCATTTCCGGGCCTACAAAGCCGGAGCCAGGCTGAAAGAAGTTTCCATAATTTTTCGTGAGCGAGAGGTCGGCACCTCAAAAATGTCGAAGAAGATCGTCTACGAAGCGGTCGGCATGGTGTGGGCTTTAAAAATCCGAAGTTGGTTGGGACGTTTGTGATCCGACGCTTATCATTAGGTCAGGAATTTGTATATTTGCCTTCCGTATCATCAAGCAAAATAACGGATATCCATGAATTACCTCGATTTCGAGAAACCCATTGTAGAACTTGAAAACAAAATTGCTGAATTGAGCCAGCTTACGTTGGCTGATGACGATGTTTTAAGCCCTGAACTGGAGCATCTCCGGAAGCGGGTTGATGAACTTCGTACATCCATTTTCAGCAACCTTACCCGTTGGCAGCGGGTTCAGCTTGCACGACATCCCGACCGCCCCTATACCCTGGATTATATCTATAAAATCACTGAGGATTTTATAGAGCTCCATGGCGACCGGTACTACAGCGACGATAAAGCGATTGTAGGAGGAATCGGCAGCATCGACGGTCAGTCGGTGATGATCATGGGCCACCAAAAAGGCCGGGATACCAAAGCCCGCCAGTATCGGCGCTTTGGCATGCCTAACCCCGATGGGTACCGGAAGGCGCTCCGGCTGATGAAAACCGCCGAAAAGTTTAACCTGCCGATCATCACCCTGCTGGATACACCCGGTGCTTTTCCCGGTCTGGAAGCCGAAGAACGGGGACAGGCCGAAGCCATCGCCCGAAATCTAAGGGAAATGGCAGACCTGAAAGTACCCGTTGTAACCATTGTGATTGGTGAAGGAGCCAGCGGTGGTGCTCTTGGTATCGGCATGGGCAACGAGGTGTATATGATGGAAAACACCTGGTATTCGGTGATTTCGCCCGAATCCTGTTCGTCTATCCTTTGGAAAACCTGGGACTACAAGGAGCAGGCGGCTCTCGCATTAAAGCTTACAGCTCAGGATCTTAATGAACTTGGCGTTATTGATGGCATCATCGAGGAGCCATTGGGAGGCGCTCACCGGGATCACGATAAAGCCGCTGAAAGTGTAAAAGCGTACATTCAGAAATCGTTAAAAAAACTATTGAAACTATCACCTGCAAAGCTCCGCACTGAACGGATTGAAAAGTACTCAAAAATGGGTTCCTTTATCGAAGAGCAGGAACAGGTAGTTTCAGACACTAATAAAACCGCCTGATGTTACCGGACTCTGAACCGCTGCTCAGCCACACCATACAAGTACGGAGCCGGTATAGCGAAACTGACAAAATGGGCTATGTCTATCATGGCCGGTTTCTGGAATATTTTGAAATGGCTCGTACCGAGTTTATCCGGGAAGCCGGCCTGCCCTATAAAGAATTGGAAGACCGGGGAGTGATGCTGCCGGTACGGAGGACCCAAATCGAGTTTAACCGACCTGTATTTTATGATGAGCTGATGAACGTCTCTATGCTCATTTACCGGCAACCCGACGTGCGGCTGGAAACATATTATACCGTAACTACGGCGGATGCGCAAAAACCCAATGTAATAGGGTGGGTGCAGCTTGTGTTTGTTGACGGCACAACGCGGCGACCAATGGAGGCACCGCCGGAGTTCCTGCATGGGATGAAAAAGTTTACCGGATAGAAAACGGTAAAACCAGACTTCTTTTGGAGATGGATAAACAAATAGAATACATCGTTACTCTGGCCTTGAAAGAGGATATCGGAGACGGGGATATCACTACGCGTGCCATCTATTCCGGGCGCGAGTACATCGAAGCCGAATTTATCGCAAAGCAAAACGGTACTGTGGCCGGGCTGGAAGTGGTTCGTTATATCTTCCACCAGCTTGACAGCGATGTTCGCTTTGAAACCGATATTCAGGATGGCGACCGTGTTCAGCGCGGCCAGCTGATCGCATCGGCCAAAGGAGCGGCTAATGTAATTTTGACCGGCGAACGTACAGCTCTGAACTTTTTACAACGCATGAGCGGTATTGCCTCCCGAACCCGATATTTCGTTGATCTGGTGGACGGAACCGGCGCCGCTATCCTCGATACCCGTAAAACCGCACCGGGGCACCGTATGCTTGATAAGTGGGCCGTGCGGCTCGGTGGCGGGCAAAACCATCGCATGGGATTGTACGACCGGTATTTGATCAAAGAAAATCATATAAACGTAGCCGGCAGCATCTCGGAAGCCATCAACAGATGTGCCCGACAGCGGAATGAAACCGATGAAAAACCACTCATTGAAATTGAGGTTAAAAACATTAGTGAAGTCAAAGAAGCCGCTTCTCATAAAGATGTTGATGTCCTGATGCTGGATAATATGTCGCTGACGAATATGGCCAGGGCCGTTTCTGTAGTTGACGGGAGAAAAAAGCTGGAGGCCTCCGGTAATGTGAATTACGAGACCGTCCGGCCCATAGCCGAAACCGGTGTCGACTACATTTCGGTCGGGGAGCTTACTCATTCGGTACAGGCTCTCGATATTTCGTTGTTATTTGCCGAGTGAACCAAAATAACGGCCCGGACAAATTCCACCGATTTCCATGAATGAAGCCTCAAAAACGGTTCTGATTCTCGCTGTGGTAATGAGCTTCGTGCTTATATTGGCCTGGCTTCCGGCATTTCTGTATCAGAATATTGCTGAGTGGTATCAGTCCGGAATCACAAGGTTATTCAGTAGTGTTTGTCATCAACAGCCGGACCGAATGTTTGATGTCGGGGGCACTCATGCCGCAGTGTGCAGCCGGTGTACCGGCATTTATGCCGGATGGGCTGCCGGCCTGTGGGGAGCCGCTATCGGCCTGAAACAAGAGATAGCTTTTCCCCGCAGGTATGTGATGATGATAATTGTTGGAATTACTGTTATCATTGGGGTGGATATTGTTGCGCAATGGATTGCTTTTTGGGAAGGATCCAACATGCAACGAGCCGTTTTGGGACTTTTATGGGGAGCCGCTATTATCAGCATTTTATTAACCCGAAATAATTAGTTTGCAATATGGAGCTTGATCAGCAAAAACCGTCATTTATTCGCCAGGCCGTTACCATAGGTCTGATATTCGCTGCGGTTCTGTTTTTTCTGGAGATCCTCACGGGGTTGATGGTAATCTACTCATCACCTTCGGCCGGGATGTTGGTGCTTTCAATGTTTTCAGGTGCGGTTGGGTGTCTTGTTGCCGCATTTGCGGGTATGTTCGGCACGCGCATGTACGTGCGCGAATTTGCCGTACCCATGACCTTCGGGGATGGTGCCAAGCTGGGATTGGTTACAGGCTTGGTAGTAGCTTTCGGTAATACGTTTTTGGATGTACTCTGGCTAACCATCAATCCGGGTTTTCAGGAAAACCTGCTGGAGGCTTCTATTGAAAACATTGAAGCGATGCAGATACCGGAGGAACAAAAAGATCAAATGATAGACGCCCTGTATACCGAAACCCAGGATGCCGGTTCAGCTTCGGCCATCGGAATTAATCTGGTTGGCCAGGTTTTCATTTTCGGAATTCTTAACACCCTCACCGGTATGCTTGGTGTTCGGTTTTTTGCTACACAGCCGGGTCAGGAACAGGAGCAAATCTAATGGAGCCGAATAACTTTTCGGGAGCTGAACACCTGAAGCCCTGGTTTGATCGCAACGGATTCTCCCCCTGGGTAGTAGCCCTGCTCTGGATCATGATAACTTTTATCCTGTTTCAGATGGGAGGGGCCGTATTTGCGATTATCGGATTGCTGATTAGTCCGAATGTGGAGTTCTCACTTGAAGCCCTGGAGCAATTAAGCGGTGAGGTCGGGATTTTGTTCTGGGCTAATACATTTAGTCAGGTTTTGTTCCTGGCTTTGGGAACCTGGATTTTTGCGCGGCTCTCCGTTCACCCGCCGCAACGTGCTGAGTTTTTTCGTATGCAGGCGCCGAAAGGAACGGCAGCTATCAGTGTTTTAGCAGCACTCATCATATTTGCGATGCAGCCACTGGTTTGGCTTCTGTCCTGGATCAACCTTCAGCTGCCTGTGCCTGAAACACTGGTTGCATTTGAACAGGGGCAGATGGAGATGATCGAGCAGATTTTAACCGGCGACTATTTCATTATGCTGACCATCATGCATGTGGCGCTGGTACCGGCTATCTGTGAAGAGGTGCTTTACCGCGGATATATACTACGGCTATTCGAGCGTTCGTGGGGTATCTGGGCGGCAATAATTATATCCGGTATTATTTTTGGATTATATCACCTGAGGCTAACCCAGATAATTCCATTGGCGGCTATCGGTATCGTACTCGCCTGGGTTACCATTAAGTCGGGCAGCCTGATGCCCGCGATTGTCGGGCACTTTGTGAATAATGCAGGCAGTGTCATCGCAGCGTATGTACGCCCCGATCTTATGTTTGATGAAGAAATCACAACGGAATTGCCTTCAATTTGGTTGATAATGTTGAGTGCCGTTGTAACCATTATACTGTTTCAGGCGGTCATCAACATTGCTAACATACATCACACAGATAAACAGGAGGCTGTATGATAAACTCCGATAGTAGAGCACCACAAATTGAAGGTTGGGTATGTATTTACAGGACCTCGGTTGAGCATGAAGCCGAAATGGTGAAAAACTATTTCGCGGATATGGAAATGCCGTGTGAAATTCTTAACAAAAAAGATCGCTCTTATACGGTCAACTTCGGCTCGCTGGCCCAGATATTTGTCTACGTGCCTGAAGAGCAAAAAGAGGAGGCGGAAAAGGCTTTAAACGAATGGCAAAATGCCGAAATTAAAGGAGGTCCGCAGGACGACGATGATGAATCCGAAGAAGCGGACAATCAATAAAATAACAAAGTACAGTGTCCGAACTGGGTAAGAGAATTGCATTCGGGGTCGCAGCAGCCCCGGTTTTTATGGGTGTGGTGTGGTTAGGCGGATGGGCATTCAAAATTATGGTGCTCGCTATTGTTGTATTAATACAACTGGAAATCGTCTACATGTTGCGAAAAGCGGGTTTCCACATTTATGTTCTGCCGGTTTTAGTACTGGGGGGAGTTGTACTTGCCTCTTCGTTTGCCAATACGATAGTGCCGTTTTTTGCGGTTGTATTTTTATGGTTGATTCTCGTTGTCGTTCTGTTTCCTCACCCTGCAACCGCCTTTTATGGACTCATGAGCACCTTGTTTGCCGGGCTATATGCTCCGGCGGGATTATTATTTCTCATCCTGATGCGCGACTACTCACCCGATTATGCCGGGTTTGCTCTTGCGTTTACTTTAATCTTGATGGTTTGGGGGAGTGATATATTCGCGTACTTCACCGGTAAAAATTTCGGTAAACGATTGTTGGCCCCGTCCATCAGCCCTAAAAAAACATGGGAGGGTGCCGCCGGTGGGTTATTGGGTGCCCTTGTAGCACTGGTTTTGTGTTGGTTACTGATTCCTGATTTTCCTTTTAAACTCCTGACATTACTACCGCTTGCGCTGATTACTGCCGTTGTCGGTCCCTTCGGAGATCTGCTTGCCAGCCGGTTAAAACGTGCCGTCGATGTCAAAGATTCATCTACTCTGCTGCCGGGTCATGGAGGGTTCCTTGACCGTTTCGATGCTATGATCGCCGTGATGCCGGCCGCCTACATCTACCTGTTCCTCATCGGTGCGTTTGGAGGTTGACCGGGAGGTCATCGAATAATTCGAGCATGTCGTTCTGTCAGAATTTTTATGAACCTGACAGCGCCAAAATATGTTACGAGTAAGAATCCCAAAGACTTCACCAAGTATGTAATTTTTGGAGCGTTTTGACTTCCTAAATTAGTACCTGTAAGAAAAGTGGCAGTGTCGTAAGAAAACTCACGATGCCATTTGGAAACAACAGGTAATTATGGTAAATCAGTAGATTAAGAAAAATTGGGTGTTTGGCTCCATGAGTTGTTTTAAACCCAATTACCTGAATTACTGAATTACCGAACATACTGCACCAGATATTGGCGTTTTCTTACGACTCTAATTACCGAATTATCCTAATCTCAAATTAAACCCACCCTATTGGCTTATGAAAGTCCTCATCACCGGCGGCACAGGCTTTATCGGATCGTATCTTTGCAAGCACCTGGAAGATCGGGGGGATTCGGTTATGATTCTTACCCGGAATCCCCGGAAGTATTCAGATACGGAAAGCCGATCCTATCACAAGCTCGACAATGAATTGCCGGAACTGGTTGAACAGGCCGATGCCATCATTAACATGGCCGGTGAAAATCTGTTTGATCAACGCTGGACCAAAACAGCCAAAGAACGAATTCGTTCAAGCCGGCTTGATATCACCAAAGCACTGGTGGAGGCCGTAGGCAAGGCGGAAAAACGGCCGGATGTGTTGGTTTCCGGTTCCGGCGTAAACTATTACGCTCCACAGGGAGATAACGAGATAGATGAAACCCATGCGCCTGCTGATGATTTTCTGGCCCGGCTGTGTGTGGAATGGGAGCAAGCAGCTTCGGAAGCAACCCGGTTCGGAGTGCGCGTGGCAATTTCACGTACCGGGGTAACACTGGAACAGGACGGTGGCGCATTGGCCAAAATGCTGACTCCGTTTAAACTCTTCGCAGGCGGGCCGCTGGGGGGAGGGAGTCAGTATTTCCCCTGGATTCACATGGAAGATCTCTGCCGTAGTTTTTTGTTTGCCATTGACACCCCCAAGTTGGAGGGGCCGTTTAACAACGTGGCTCCGAATCCGGTAACCATGGATATGTTTGCACGTGAGCTGGGTAAAGCAATGGGGCGCCCGTCGATGTTCAGAGTACCTGAATTTGTGCTCAAAACAGCCCTGGGTGAGGCTGCGTTGCCGGTTTTAGCAAGTCTGAACATTAAGCCGGCGAAGCTGTTGAATGCCGGTTTCACTTTTAATTACCCGTATGTAGATCAGGCACTGAAAGCTATTGTTGAAAAGTGAGTAGCGGGGTTTATTAACTTATTTGTAAAAAATCATCAATAGTTTTTGAATAGTCCTTAAAACCTCTGATCATTATTGCATTCATAAAATGGGGGTTGCCTGTACGGAATTATGTGCAGCCGGCCTGTTTGGATTACACAAAATGCTATGCCTATGAATGCAAGATACCACTTACACAATGGCCTTTCTCTGTTTGCACTTTTTATAGTCACCGGTCTGTTTTTAACAGCAGAGGCTCAGGATAAAGCTAATTTTGAACAGGCCGAACGGTTTACTACCGACCGCATGTCAGATAAAACCGGCGACCTGCGGGTCTGGCCCAACTGGATAGATGATGAAGACCGGTTTTGGTACGAATTTGATACACCGGATGGTCGTTTCTGGCAATTTGTTGACGCAGCGGCAGCATCAAAACAGGATCTGTTTGATCATGAAGCTATGGCTGCCCGGCTGAACGAGGAGTTCGATGAACCGTTTGATCGCTACGACCTGCCTCTTGAAGATTTCGATTACGATACCGATGAAGAGCTGTTCAAATTTCATGTAGATAGTATTGAATTTACCTATGATATCGACCGGGAAGAGCTGGTCAGGGGGGATACACTTGAACCGGATGATGATGAAAACTGGAAAAACTATTCTCCGGATTCCACTTGGATTGCGTTTGCTCGCGAGCACGATCTCTACCTTATGGAAGCCGACGACCCCGATAGCGTTGAACACCGGCTTACCGAAGATGGTGAGCGCTGGTACAGCTTTCAGACCGATCATGGTGATACAACATCCGGCGAACGACTTCCGGCCCGGGCCCAATGGTTTGAGGATTCTCAAAAATTATACGTTAAACGCCAGGACTGGCGGGATGTAGAAAAACTTTGGGTGATAGATGCTCTTGCCGAACCCCGACCTGAGCTCGAAGAATACAAATATGCCATGCCCGGCGAAGAAGATATTTACGAGGATGAATTGCTGGTTTTTGACGTCGACTCCAAAGAGCGTGTAGAGCTGGATGTCGAAAAATGGCCTGATCAATCTATCGGTGGAGTATATTTTAACCGGGGTGGGATTTTTACTACGGATGAATCCGATTACATTTACTTCTTACGGCGGGATCGAACCTGGGAAGAAATTGATGTCTGCCGAGGGAATACCGAGACAGGGGAAGTCGAAGTTCTCTGGTCGGAAACCAGCCGCCCCTATTTCAATACCCGGTTTCTGGATCTGGCTATCATCAATGAAGGCGAGGAATTCCTTTGGTGGTCGGAGCGCGGCGGTTGGGGACAACTCTATCGTTACGACAGCGAAGGCAATCTGCAAAACCGGATCACCGATGGCTACTACAATGTAGGTGATATCGCAAAAATTGATACTACGGGTCAGACGGTATATTATCAGGCTTTCGGCAAGGAGGATAATATGCATCCTTACTACGCCAGCTACTATCGCGTAAATTTTGATGGTACCGGAAATCAGCGGCTGACTCCGGAAGATGCACACCATTCTTTCAGTATGTCGGATACCAAGAACTTTTTTGTTGATAATTACTCCCGGGCTGATCAGGAGCCGGTAACGGTATTGCGCGATAATCAGGGTAATCACATCATGGAAATTGAACGGGCGGATCTGAGCAAGCTGCGCGATATTGGATGGCAGGAACCTGAGCTGTTTTCAGTTAAAGCGGCTGATAACAACACGGATATTTACGGAGTGATGTGGAAGCCGTTTGATTTCGACCCGGACAAAGAATATCCGGTTATTTCTTATGTGTATCCCGGTCCGCAAACCGAGCCGTTTCCTGTCGGATTCAGTCTCAACCAGCGGCAGACGCTGGCCCAGCTCGGTTTTATCGTGGTAGCACCGGGGCAGCGAGGTGGTAGTCCCATACGCCACAAACATTACCACACCTATGGCCATGATAACCTGCGGGATTATCCGCTGGAGGATAATAAGTTCGTACTCGAACAGCTGGGAGAACAGCATGATTTCATCGATATGGACCGTGTAGGAATTTACGGTCATTCCGGTGGCGCGTTTATGTCTACGGCAGCTTTGCTGACCTATCCGGATTTTTATGATGTGGCCATTTCCTCAGCCGGAAATCATGACAACAACATCTATAACATCTGGTGGGGTGAAGTTCATCACGGGGTTACCGAGAAAACCCGTACGGTGGAAAAAGAGGATGAGGACGGCGAGGCTTATGAAAAGGAAGAGACCTATTTCGAATCCGAAATCCCGGCCAACCAGGAACTGGCTGAAAACCTGGAAGGTAACTTATTACTGGTCACCGGCGATATGGATAGCAATGTTCATCCGGCCGGAACCATCCGTATGGCTGAAGCCCTCATCAATGCAGGAAAGCGTTTTGATTTTATGTTATTCCCCGGTATGCATCACGGTTTTGGCCGGTATAGTGATTACTTCGAACGCATAACCTGGTACTACTTTGCCGAACATCTTCTGGATGATTACCGCACCGACATCAACATGAATCTTCCGGATTAATCCGGATTCGATTATTGATGCCAATTAACACAATCAACTCACGCTGGTCGAGGGCGGATCCCTGCTCCACGACCGGCGGGTTGGATAGTTGAGCTGGTGCGGGGAGTCCCTTGGGGAAGGAATCGAATGGATAATTGAATACCTGAGTTCGATTCTAAATTTTTATCGACCAAGTGGGGGTTTTGGGGCACTTGACATGTCTGTTGCTGGTTGCTTGTTGCTGGTCAATTCGGTTGTTATCAGCTTCACACCCATCCATTTCCGTTGACTTCAGTCAACGGATAGTGCCTCCCCCTCTAATAAACGCGGGGCTTTAGCCCCGCTACTTCCCCCGTCCCACAAATCCAGCCATCCTTTTTCTCAAGCTGAGGTATCCCTGCATGGAAGGACTTTTAAAAATATGACAAGCTACCTGTACGGGGCTAAAGCCCCGTTTTTTAGTCGTTAAGGGCGCCGTTTACCCGTTGACTGAAGTCAACGGAAATGGATGAGTGCAGTGTGGGAGACTTAGGGTAATCAAAGCAAAATCAGTGAGGTGAGGAGATAGCATTCCGTTTTGGAAGTTTTGTCGTACTTTTGACGATCAAAGCTTGTTCATCTCTTTTTAGCATCAGGATAATTGACTCTGTACAGGTATTAGAAGCGAACTTACTTTTGCAGCTCTTTTTGTTCTACCCAACGTTTGAATCGAACTAGGGTTGAATGGATGTTATCCGGGCCGGGTTAGCTGTGACATGCCGGTACCCATAATCTAACTCTGTGCCCCTCTGTGCACCCTGTGACCTCCGTGGTTCTCCCCCGGTATTTTTTGCTGATGCAGAGAGATTAACGAATTCAAATTTGTGATTCTATAGGGTTGGTCAACCGAAATACGCGGGGACGCGGGATGATAGCGGATCGGGGCGAGGATGCCCTCGACCGGCTGTCATTTTTTTTTATAAAAACTTTGACAAAACAAATAGATGACAGGATGTCTGTCAACCGACAACCAGCCCCCCTCAGCGTACCTCCGCGATAAACTCTGCGCCCTCTGCGGTAATCAGTAATCAGTAATCAGTAATCAGTAATCAGTAATCAGTAATCAGTAATCAGTAATCAGTAATCAGTAATCAGTAATCAGTAATCAGTAAAGATAACCTATCAAGTTATGGTTCACTCCCGGCTAATAGCAATAGACTTTGTATAGCCCTCCTTGTTAGCTAAGGGTGACTGATCACTGTTTACTGGTCACTGATAATCCCCCTCTGCGTATCTCCGCGCGATAAACTCTGCGCTCTCTGCGGTTCCCCCGCCCCCTCAATCCGCAGCTACATAGGAATCGAAATCAGGAAGGGTCCTCCTCATCCCGGATGCGCGAGATCGTCCAGGTTCGGATGCCTTCACGGGTATGAGCAATGATCTCGGTACGCCCGTCCTGGTAGAGATCGGTAATCAGAAGCTGCCGCATACCGGAAGTTGGCAGATTCCTGAGACGCTCCCCTTCAGGTAAGCTCCAGGCATAGAGCCGCCCGGACTCGGCAAGCAGAGCGATATCGGTATTGCCGGTATCGCCCAAATCATATAAAAACGGAGCATGATCCGGAGAGGCTGATTGTCCCATGCTTTCTGTAAATCTCAACTCTCCGGCAAGATTGTAGGCATAAACCGAGCCGTTTGCATCAGCAACGATCAGCATTTCTTCGTTATACTGTTCATCCCCGTCTTCGGAGTTTATCCGCAGACGGCCGGATTGTACTTTACCCACCAGTGGCTCATTGGAAACTTCGATGCTCTGGATAATCAGTTCGTTTTCTTCGGCTTCTTCATCCTCATCTACTACCGGAGTATCGACACTCAGGGTGTCGTCAAAAAACTCCTCATGTCCAATAGCATGCAGATGACCGTCGGCGCTGTTAGCAAGAAGGTGCTGGCCGTGAAAAACCGGCACACCGTTAAACGGGGCTTCTCCGAACACCGGAAATCCCGAACGCCGGCTGCCGCTCCGGGTCCAGGCATGGATGCTGTTATCGGCATAAGCCCAAACGGCCCACTCACCGTTTAATTGATGGTGCTGAGGCTGGCTCCGGATTGATGAATTGGTTGATTGCGGCCAGCCGCTGATGTTGTTGCCCCGGCCATCCAGCACGTGAAGCTGCCGGTCGGCGGTAGCTACGATCAACTCGGCCATTCCGTTGCGGGCGACATCACCCACCGCGATAGGAGCTGAGATTTCTTCATCCATTTCAATAGGGAAATTGGGCAGGCTGACTCCATCGCTGTTCCAGGCGTAAATTTTATTGCCGGCTCCGATCATCACCATCTTCTGGTTATTCCCGTACCAGTCGTAAACAATTGGGGAACCAATCGGATTATCACCGCCCGTACTGGCATTGAAAACCGAAGTACCGTCACTTTGCAGGCCAATAACCCTGCCGGCGTCAGTGGCAAAGAAAATCTCATCACGTGAACCGCGGCCGGTATTGGCCGTTACGGGATCCCCGGTTAAATCAGTATCCTGTACCGGGTAAACCCAGCGTTCACGATAGGGTTCATCGGTTTCTTCGGTGCGATAAGTATCGAGTAGAAAAGACAGTTCGTCCTCTCCGCTTTGTGTAATGCTCATAGCCATGATATCGGACCGGGAGGTAATGGCACCGATTCGGTGGTTGGGATTGAGCATAGGCTGAAGGTAGTCGAACAACTCCTGATTTCGGGCATAGACAAAACCGCTGACTTCGTCAGGATGCTGTTCACGGATGGCGGTGTAGGTATCATCATAATACATCACACGGCGCTGGCCGCGCTCGGTGCGCACTCGCTGAATCAAACCGCTGCGCTGAGCCAGAACGGCACCCTCCCAGGTTGTGCCGAGGTAAAAATCTTCAAAATTTGCCATCGGGCCGCCTATCAGCCTGGCAATAGCGCCACTTTGGATATAAAATGAATCGTCGTTGCTTCGGATGTAGTCATTAGCGGCAAGTTCTCTGAGTATGCGATGCAGCTCCTGCGTATTGTTGAGGTGCCTGAGGTATATGTGCTCGCCGGTGGCTTCATCCCCAGGATCAGCAAAGGCGACATAGGCCGTGCGTGGATTTAGCGTACCTGCAATTTCCTCATATAATTCCGGCTGTTCTATTAAGAGAGAATCAAGAGGTGAGAAAGGTTCAAAATCCGAAGGTAATTCCGCGACGGGTTCGGAGTTGAGGATGCTAAATGCGGCAGCATCACCTGATATATAGCGATCTAAATGAAGATCAGCAGGAGCCGACAACAAGTTGCCAACTAAACCGGAATATGGGTTTTCAGTTTGAATCGATCCTTCAAAACGCAGTTCCCGATTGTTATCACTTTCGGTTTGCAGACGAACCAGGGAAGGGTGGGTGCCGTCGAACATCCCCAAAATTGACGGACGATACCGCACAGCTCCGATCTGACCTACCCAACGGTCGAGATAAGGGAAGTTGAGAAGCAATTGGTTTTCGGCCAGTTCATTTTCAGAAACATCAAAAGATTGGCGCTGCCCCAGATAAGTGCGAACCGCTTCTTCAACGGCATAACTGCTTTCCGAGAAGATCACCCAGCTATTCAGTTGTGTTGCGTAAATCTGACGGTTGTCGGTGTGCAGGATATGAATGGTGGTATTTTCAAACTGATAATCATTCTCAGCGAAGGCCCGCTGAAAGTAAGCAGAAAGGTTATTCAGAAAACCGGACCCTGCTTCGGCAATCCAAAGAGGGCGCCAGGTATCGGCCCGTGTTGGAACAGCGGCTACAGCTTTTAACTCAAGTTCGGTCTGTGCTACGTCTTCCAGTTGAACTACCGGCTGTATGGCTGAATTGGTTAAATCCTGAATAAAGGATAGGTATTCGGACCCGGCGACCTCATTTACTGAAGGGCTGTCGTGGTGCATGATGACGGCCGGTGAATATCCGGGTACAGCCTTAATCCAGTGCTGCTGCTCTGGTGAATTATTGCAAGACCATACAAAAAAGCCACTGAAAAAAAGAACTATTACAGAAATCGGGGTTCGCCTTACCATAAATAAGTGGGGTGATTTTCTCAACTTTTCTTAGAATTTGACCGTTTTAATTGCGTATATAACGATATACCAAATAAACCTCGGATCGGTAAATTAAGATTTTTTATATAAATGAGTTTTCTCAATCCATTTTTTCTTTTTGGTTTGGTAGCATTGGCTGTTCCGGTGATTATACATTTCATCAACCTGAGAAAACCCCAGAAGCTGGCCTTTTCCACCACCGCATTTTTCAGGGAATTACAGCGCAGCACGATCCGAAGGCTGAAACTAAAAAAATGGTTGTTGCTGGCCATGCGGGCCCTGGCCGTCCTGCTGCTTGCTCTGGCTTTAGCCCGGCCGTTTGTAGAGCCGCAACTTTCCGGATTTAACCCCCGGGGAGGGGATATATTGTATACCCTGGTGATCGATAACTCTCCGGGGATGGAGCAGGTAGATGAAAACGGTCCGTTTTATGAACAGGCCCGGCAATTCGCTGAGAATATTCTGGATCGTGCCGGAAGTGATGATCGTTTTCTAATCATCCCGACTCATGGAGAAATGGAGCGATCCCGCCCGGTATCAAAAAATGAGGCAGCTTCCATTTTAGAGGATCTCGAGCCGGTAAATAAGGGCAACTATACCCGGGACCGGCTGAGGTTTGCAGCCAATGCTGTTAATGATTCCCCGCTTGATGGCGGAGCTGTTTACTGGATCGGAGATGGAAGCCGAACTTCCGTGGAAAAGGCAAAAGATTTTGATTGGGACGCGTATGAAATAGACCGCCGCCAAATCCCCTTCTACTATGTAAATGTCGGATCAGAATATTCCGGTAATGTCGGGATCAGTTCGGTAGAGTCACCCAATCAAATTGTCAGTAAAGGGTTGCCGGTATCAGTGGAGGTTGAGGTGACCAACTACGGTGCTGATCCGATAGTCAATCATTACGTAGAGCTTGAGGCGGAAGGGCGGTCACAAGGGCAGTACGAGGTGGAACTCAACCCGGGGCAGACCCGCACGTATGTTTTCGAAATAGTACCTGATCAGGCCGGCACCATAAGTGGTTCGGCTAACCTTGCAGGAGATCAGTACCGGTTTGATAACACCCGCTATTTTTCTATTCAGGTGCCCGAAAGCCGTAATATGCTGCTGGTATATGAGGATCGGGACGACCAGCAGTATGATTCGTATCTGACGCCTGTTCTGGAGGCGGCCCTGGAGACCAGCGCTCAACTCAGTTTCGAATCGGTAGAGCTTGCCGATCTTGATGCAGCCAGGCTCTCCGAAGCTGACGGCGTTATTCTTGAAGGTCTTACCCGAATTCCGGAGCACTTGACCGGAGATCTGCAAAGTTTTGTTCAGGACGGTAACGGAATGATTGTATTTCCATCCGAAACATCCCGAATGGAAGACTATAATCGTTTTTTAGATCAGGTGAATGCCGGGCAATTTGTCGGTCTGAGGGGAGATTACGGTCGGTTTGAAGAAGAGGTCGCCGGCTTTGACCGGCTTGTAGAGGGGCATCCCATTCTGGATGAAATATTTGAACAGCGGGAGGAGGATGAAATCCGGATTACAACACCTCGCATTTTTTACCATTGGGTGTACGATACCGGCGAACGGGGCAGCACTACCATCTTCAGAACAAATCTGAATGAGCCGTTGCTTACGGAACATCGCATCGGGAATGGCCGCCTGATCGTCTCCGCCATGGGAGCCGACCCGGGGTGGTCAAACTTCCCGGTCAATCCGTTGTTTGCCCCGGTCTATTATCGTACGGCGTTATATGCCACAGCATTTGAAGATCGCACCGACCGCATGCACACATTAGGCGAGCAGTTCGATAAAACGTTCGGTTTCGATGATTCATCCGTAGAAATTACATTGAATGACCTTCAGCTGCGCCCGGAGACCGAATTTACCGGCAGCGGACTTCGTGTAACGGATGATGCCACAGACTGGAAGCCCGGCCTGGCGGTGGTCAGCTCAGGTGATAAGGAAAATGTAGTAGCGGTCAATCAGCATATATCGGAATCGGATTTTTCCACGTTAGATAACACAGAGCTTGAGGAATTTCTGGAAGCGGAATTCAACCTCATTAAGCTAATTGATACATCAGCCATGAGCAGTTCTGAAATTGATACAACACTACAGGCTGCAGGTTTCGGCAGTGAGATTTGGAACTGGTTTATATGGCTTGCTATTCTGTTCCTTATTTTGGAATGTGTAATATCCCGGTTATATCGAGTTGAAAAGAGCACATAAGGTGTGGCTATGAGTGTAGATATACTTCATCTTCAAACACTGCAGCTAATTCTGCTGGCGTTTTTTACCGTAGCCACTACGCTGTTAGCCATGGTTACGCTAACCAATATGGTTCGTCTGCGAAACGTACAGCAGGTCTGGCGTGCCGGTAAGATGTTCGGCTACCCTCTGTTTGCGTCGATATTTCTCGGCTTTTCAATAATCATGACCGGCCTGGTATGGTATCAGTCCCTTGATCAGCATCTTACAGCTATGCTGTGCTATATCTGGATTGGTGTAAACTGGTTTGTAGCTTCTCATCTGATGACCAAACGGTATATCACCGACAACGGAATTGTTAAAAATATTAATGATCCGTCGCAAACTGTATCATGGCATCAAATCCGTGATTATGCGGAACACAAACAAGATGGCAACTCACATTTTACATTTTTCTATATTCCGCCCCATAACAGCCAGGATATGAATATGTCTTCCATCAGGCTGGAACTGCCGGTGCCGAATGACGAAGTAGAGGAATTTAAAAGAATTTTATCACGTAAACTGGGCAGAAGATTTTCACCCGCAGTGGTTTACGCTGATACTGTTGAACAAGTAAAGAAAAAATAAACCTATTCGCCATATTTGAATAACTTTATACCATCACAAACAAACAATCAGCGGAAAGCGGAACGTGAGCAAGTTGTACTGGTGGGTGTTTACGGGATGCAACACGACCGCGAAATTGCTGAAGAGTACATTCAGGAGTTGGAGTTGCTGGCAGCTACGGCCGGCGGAGATACAGTAAAGAAATTTTTGCAAAACCGGGATCATCCCGATCCGGGAACATATATCGGGGGCGGTAAACTCGGGGAAATTGCCGAGTTTGTTAAGTCGGAAAACATCGATGCAGTTATTTTTGATGATGATCTGACGGCTACGCAATTACGCAATATTGAGCAAAAAACCCAAACCAAGGTACTCGACCGCAGCAACCTGATTCTTGATATATTCGCATCCCACGCCAAAACTTCAGCCGCAAAAACGCAGGTTGAATTGGCTCAGCTGGAGTATTTGCTGCCACGGCTTACCCGCTACTGGACTCACCTTTCCCGCCAAAAAGGGGGCATCGGTACGAAAGGACCTGGTGAAACGCAGATCGAAACCGACCGCCGGTTAATAGGGAAGCGAATCTCCATGTTGAAAGAAAAACTGCGAAAACTCGATAAACAGCGCAAAGTCCAGCGAAAAGGGCGGATCGATAATTTGCGAATTTCCCTGGTTGGGTATACCAATGCCGGGAAATCCTCCCTGATGAACGCCCTTACGCAAAGCGGAGTGAAAGTAGAGGATAAACTGTTTGCAACGCTTGACTCCACAGTTCGAAGACTTCAGATTGGTAAAGAAGATGTGCTGCTTTCGGATACGGTCGGGTTTATTCGCAAGCTACCGCACCGGCTGATCGAAAGCTTCAAATCCACTCTGGATGAAATCCGTGAGTCAGATCTGCTCATCCATGTCGTTGATGCAACTTCTCCGCTGATGGATGACTATATCGATACGGTACATTCCACGTTGAAGGAAATCGGTGCCGACCAGATTCCGGAAATAATGGTTATTAATAAAATCGACGGCATTGATGATCCCGGGCAAATGGCGGGATTAAAACGCGCTTATCCCGGGGCGATTCCGGCTTCGGCATTGCGCGGGATAGGCCTGGAGACAATTACCGATGCCATTGAAAAGAGGCTGGAAGAAAGGTATACTGAAAAGAAGCTGCATTTGCCTTTGGGCGATCAGAAAGTGGTATCTTTTTTGCACGAGGTGGCACAGATTGATGAGCTGAAATATGAGGAAGACAAAATTTCAGTACAGTTTAAGATCAACCGAAAATATCTCGGGGCTCTTGAAGGTTTACTCGAACGGAGTGATAACGGTTTAAGTTTTGTAAATAAGTAATATATCATCACACCGGAAACTTTTTGCCATGTTGGTATTCGAACTTGTAAATACCGATGTTTTGCCACTTAAGGTGGCCGATTCAGCCGAGGATGCCATCAAAGCGATGGACCGCTACGGAATGTCGAGTATGCCGATTGTGGATCATACCACACGCAAGTTTTTGGGTATGATCACCCGAACTCAAATCCTTGATAACCGGGAAGCCTCGCCCAGTTCCATTAGGAATAATGCCAAAATTTTGCCCACGCTTGACCCCGATGCCCATGCTTTTGATGCCGCCCGCTATATGCTGGAGCATGAACAGGAGGTATTACCGGTGGTTGACAAGAAAAAAACATTTATCGGGGTGATTTTACGTGAGGACCTGCTTGAGGCCATTGTGAATCTTGTCAATATCAAAGAGCACGGAGCTACTTTGTTGATTGAGGTTGAACAGCGGGATTTCACCCTTTCTGAGATGGTTCGGTTTATCGAATCCGAGAAAGCCAAAATTTTAGGACTCACCGTTCAGGCCCCGGAATCAGAGTACGATCCGTACCGGATTTCGTTGAAACTGAACATTAAAGATGCTAAGCACGTAATTGCCTCTCTTGAGCGTCACGGATTTGCCGTTTCCTGCCAGACCGAAGAGTACAACCTGTCCCACGAGTATGAAGAGCGGGCTGATGAGTTAATGCATTTCCTCAACCTGTAATTCCGGATTGCCGCCATTATCGATTTTTTTTCTGTCTGGTGGGTAATCAAAATGGGGGAATCTCAGTTATATAGTTTCTATATTGCCGTAATGTATAACCGAGTATGATCAAATAGAGGACGTGTTGATTAGGCCCCTGTTAAAGGTACTTATTGTAATTGCTGTTTTTTCGGGAATTTGCGCTTCTTCCTATGCTCAGGAAACCCCGGGTTCTGCAGATCAGGAATATTTTGAAGCCCTGCGGCTTTATGAAGAAGGTCTGTATGATAAGGCTGAGGAGTACTTCAATTGGTACATTGCCTCAATGCCCAACAGTCCATTCGTGGAAGCCGCTACCTATTACCGGACTTTGGCCAGAGTTAAAACGGATTCGGTCAATACTGATGTGTACGCCGAGGAATTCATCGAGCAATACCCGTATAGCCGCAGATCAGCAAGCTTGTTGCAGGAGTTGGCAACCCGCAACTTTAAAGCGGATAAGCATGTGGAAGCGCTGAGCTATTTCAGGCGGGTACTGGAGCGGGATATTGATGATGATCTGGCCGCTAAAAATTATTATTGGATGGCTCAGTCCTCAGCGGCCCTGGATAGCCTGGATAATGCGCTGGACTACTACCTGAAGCTGGCCGATGACTACCCCGAATCCGACTGGGCCCCGAAAGCATTGTATGCAAGAGGCCGGCTGAACCTTGAAAATGAGCGGTATGACGCCTCAATTTCTGCTTTTGAGCTGCTTCGTGAACGCTATCCGGATCACGAAATGCTGCGCCGTGTGGGTACCGTGCTTGGCGAGTCCTATTATTTACAGGGGCAGTATGAAGAAGCGATTGATGCGCTGCAGGATGAACTCCATCATCTTGAAGGTAATGCCGAAGCCAAAGCCGTTTACCTGATCGCCGAGAGCCACAACTACCTCAACCAGCTTGACCGGGCTGCTACCTATTACCGCCGGTATATCAATTTGGTTGATGAAGATGAAGCCCGGCTGGCCCATTACGGGCTTGGGTGGGTTTACCACAAACAGGAAATTTACCACTGGGCGGCCGAGTCGTTTGGAAATGCTGTCGGCGAGGGGGATGAGTCTTTGAATCGACAAGCCCTGTATTATAAAGCCATCAATGAAAAGCTGGCCGGACGAAGCCGCCGGGCACTGGAAGCATTTGAAGAGTTTGGCAGCCGATACCAGGAAGGCGAATGGGTTGAAACAACCTATTACGAATGGGCGATTACGGCATTTCAGAACAACGATTATGTAAAAGCCATTGATGTTCTCCAGCGCTTGCTGCAATCAGAGATGGAACTGGAACAGCCGGGGCGTGTACTCACCTTATTGGGTGAGGCCTACTTTGCTAACGGAGAATATACTCGTTCTGAAGAAGCTTTTTCTGAGGCGGAGCAACGTGTGGACATCGACGCGGATCTGAAAACCCAGGCTCAATTCCAGCGGGCGTGGGTACAATATGAGAATCAGGCATATGAACAGGCACAGGCTAACTTTCAACACGTTTATGAGAATGTAGTTGATCACGAACTGGCCGGCGAAGCATTATTCTGGAGCGCCGACAGCCATTATAATATGGGTAATTACAGTAGCGCGGCCGACGAATTTGCGAGATTCCTGGATCGCTATCCCGGCCACGAGTTCGCCGGTGCAGCTAAATATTCACTCGGGTGGGCCTTTTTCAAACAAAATCAATTCGGTGAAGCGGTTGATCCGTTATTGGCATTTATCGAGGACTATGAACCTCCGCCCATTCAAATGTTTCCCTACGATATCGATACGAAACTTCGGCTCGGGGATGCCCTTTATGCAACCCGTGAATACAGCCGGGCTATCTCCTATTATGAGCAAGTGGTAGATGAGGAACGTGGCGGCGATTATGCCAAGTTTCAAATTGCTAACAGCTATTATCGGAATAATCAAACATTTGAAGCGGTCCAGAATTTCAGGCAGCTGCTGAGGCTGTTTCCGGACAGCGGATTGCAGGAACAGGCCAAATACAACATCGGATATATTTACTTTCTGACGGGCAACTACGGTCAGGCTATTCAGGAATTTGAAGAAGTTATAGATTTATTTCCCAACTCCAGCTGGGCTGCACGGGCGCAACACAACATCGGAGACGCCCATTACAATGCCAATGATTTTGAAGAGGCCGTTGAAGCCTACCAGAAAGTGCTCGATAACTATCCGGACAGCGAGTATGTAATAGAAGCGGTAAACGGAATCCAGTTTTCGCTTGAGGCATTGGGTGAAGATGAACGGGCTACCCAGATTCTGGAAGATTTTCTTGGCCGAAACATTCCGGCAGAAACAGCTGACCGCCTCCGGTTCCGGCAGGCTGAAACTTATTTTCAGGCTGGTGATTATGAGCAGGCCATAGCTTCATTCCGTCAATATATACGGGTTACCAATGTTGAGGAGCGCATACCCGAAGCCTTGTTTAATATCGCCGAGTCTTACGAGCGGATGAATGAGGATGAAGAAGCTATAGACGCCTATAATACCCTTATAAATGATTATCCTGACTCAGACCGTGTTGCGCCGTCACTGTTAAGCAAAGCAGAACTGGAGTATCGAATGCAAAATTATGAGTCAGCCATTGATTCCTACAGCAGACTGGCGGAAATGGACGGTGGTTTACGCTTACAGGCACTTGCCGGTCTGGGAAGCTCCTACCTGGCTACCGGTGATGAGACCAACGCCCGTCAGGCGTTTGAGGATGGACTGGAAATCAACTCCGATCACCCCGCTAATCGTGTTGGCATGGGGCGAATTCATCTTAAAAATGATGAGTTTGATGAAGCGCGGTTGATTTTTCAGGATATTGCAAACAGCGAGACCGACGAAGTTGGTGCGGAAGCTCAGTACAGGCTGGGCCGGGTATTTTATGAAATGGGCCGCTATTCTGAAGCCATTCAGATGTATGGCAGGGTGATGGTACTGTTTGAGGCTCACGATGAATGGGTGGCATGGAGTCTGGTTGGTCAGGCCGAATCGTATCGGGAACAAGGAAATACATCCGAATTCCAAAATACTCTGGAGCGGGTTTTGGAAGAGTATCCGGATACTGAAGCGGCGGATCAGGCCCAAAGCTACCTGCAGGCCGGTTGATATGCAAAAGAACGTTGAACCTGCTTCACAGCTTAAGGGAGAATTGATCATCCCCCCGGATAAATCTATTGCCCACCGGGCTGCGATGTTTTCCTCAATAAGTGACCACACCTGTCTTATAAGTAATTTCCCCTCAGCCCGGGATCCCCGCTCCACTTTATCCTGTATGCATCAGCTCGGAGTGCCGATGACTGTTGAGCAAGATAAAGTTGAAATTATAGGTGTAGGGAGGGATGGACTAAAAGCTCCTTCTTCCCCACTGGACTGCGGCAACTCCGGAACTACCTATCGCCTGCTGACCGGTATACTGGCTGGTGCCGGAATTTCGGCGGAGCTTATCGGGGATGCGTCGCTATCGCGCCGAACCATGAAACGCATTATTGAACCCCTGCGGAAAATGGGCGCGGCACTCTCAGCCCGGGATGATGCCTTTCCGCCGGTAAAAATCGAAAAGTCGATGCCATTAATCCCCATACGATATGAACTGCCTGTCGCTTCGGCGCAGGTAAAATCATGTGTATTGCTGGCCGGTTTATTCGGGGAGGATCGAACAGAAGTAATTGAACGTATTCCAAGTCGCGATCACACCGAGAAAATGCTCGGGTTGGAAGTGAAACAAAGAGGGGATAAACGGCATATCTATGCTTCCTTAAAAGATGAGGTTCCCAGCCAGAGCATGAGAATTCCCGGCGATTTTTCTTCAGCAGCCTTCTGGTTGGTGGCGGGCTGCATTCATACGGATGCGGAATTGACACTGCGAGGAGTCGGAATTAATCCGAGCCGAACAGCCCTGTTGGATATTCTGAAAAGAATGGGGGCGGATATCCGGCTCATTGATGAACGCAGTGAAGGGAAGGAACCGGTTGCCGATATTCAGGTGCAGACTACAAATTTAATACCTACCGAAGTTTTTGCCACCGAAATTCCCAATGCTATTGATGAACTTCCGATATTGGCTGTTGCAATGGCCTGCGCTGATGGCAAGTCCGCCATTCGAAACGCTTCGGAACTCCGCCATAAAGAAACGGATCGGATTTCGGCTATAAGCAAAATTTTACGGGATGCCGGAGTAGACATTCAGGAATTTGAGGATGGTCTGGAGATTCAGGGAGAGCCGGGCAGAAGTTTCAGCCGGTTTGAGTGTACTTCCGAAGATGATCACCGCATTGCCATGGCCGCCGCCGTTGCCGGTCTGTGTAGCGACGGTGACTGTATAATAGATCAGGCAGAAGCGGCCGCTGTATCGTATCCCGATTTCTGGAGTGATATCGAACGGGTTAGATAACCCACTCCCCGTCTGTCCGATCCGTACACAAGCCCACTTTGCCCACCACTGAGTATCCGCCAAACCCACCCAACATACCCACCGGCACTTCGGGCTGACGGGTAAGAGGAGACAGGAGAATGCCGGAGTAGTATTCCCCAAACCGTCAGCCCGGACGGAGGCGGGTTCCCGATTTGAATCAGGAACCGGTTTGGAGTCAGTGCTGCCCGTGCTGCCGGGTATACCGGACAGACGGTGAGTTCCCGTCTGTCCGATCCGAACATAAGCCCACTTTGACCACTGCTGAGCAGCCGGCAAACCCACCCAACATACCCACCGGCACTTCGGGCTGACGGGTAAGAGGAGGCAGTAGAATGCCGGAGTAGTACTTCCCAAACCGTCAGCCCGGACGGAGGCGGGTTCGCGATCTGAATCAGGAACCGGTTCAGAGTCAGTGCTGCCCGTGCAGCCGGGTATACCGGGCAGACGGTGAGTCCCCGTCTGCCCGATCCGAACACAACCCCGTTTTGCCCACCGCTAAGCATCCGCCAAACCCACCCAA
>SLQI01000495.1 GCA_007131535.1 Balneolales bacterium
TGTATTTATGCCCTCGACCACTAAGCATGCGTCTCCAAAAAGGTTGCCGGGGTCTTTTGAAACCGGCCCCGGCAACCAGACTTCAACTGGGTTCCGGCATGCAATTTGATTCCGCTACATTTAAGCCATTTTCAACCCGCCACTCGCATCACTTCTCATGGCACCATTATCGCCGGCAGGTTTCACACCACTGCATTGGATACATCTGTGGATCATATCACAGAACAATTTACCGGAAAAACTCCAGAGCGATGTCGGAGAGCGCGTTAACCACGGGTCGGGCATACCGGTCGTTATGGGAACGACGGGTGCCTGCACCCAGAAGAAGGCCCAGGCCTACGCCTATCCCTAATGCGAGAAGGATCGTCTTGCCCGGATTATCGTTACTATAACTTCTGGCCTTCTCATATGTTTCACTTACCTTCTCAGACGTTTTATCATATGCATCACTTACCGCCTGCTCCGCTTGCCCGTATGCTTCCGCGCCTCGTTTAAATGCCTGTTCAGCAGTTCTATCGCTGCCGGACTCTTTTCGACTTTTCTGCTCTGCGACATCGTAATTGTTCATTTCCATATTCATGTCATCCTCCTGGTTAAATTTAAACATTGATGGTTAATCTTCCCCCAACCCCGCATTAATTACCTGCACCCGGGAAAACGGTTGAACCATGTCCTGCCGGCGGTCGGGGACCAGCAGAACCTTTTTCCACTTCTGTCGAAGCTGAATTCTTTATCCATCCGGCGGCCGCCTTCGTGGCAATGCCCAGCAGGGTCCATTTGATCATGCCGGGGCCGGGACCTGCAATCAGGCCAACGAGTGAGCCACGAACTTCCCCGGCAATGGAATCCATGATTCGTTCCATTGGAGAGGTGCGTTTTATCAATACCCTTGAGCCAATATAACCAAGTCCGGCAGCAACCCCTATCGCCAAGTATGGAGAGTCATTCACATATTCGCGCCAATCGAGTTTCTCTTTGATCCGCTCGCCGATTTGATCGACTTTCTGGGAAATGTTCTCTTTTTCTTTGGCTATATTCAGGCGTATTTCCTCGGAACTGCGCGCGACATCCGCTTTCTTTTCGCTACTTAAATGCTCTCTTTCAGCCATTTTCAGATCTCCTTTTCAGTGTTTTGTTTCCACTGTCATATGTTTTACATCAACTTTTTCAATTTCCTGTAGCCGATGAAGGCAATGATGCCGCCAACGAAAGCAAGCGCAGCGCCAGTGACAAGAGACGCCATAATCAGGGCCATATAAGAAGTGAGCCAGATGATCAATACAACACAAAGACACAAGAAGGCGGCAAAACCGATTCCTGCTCCTATCATCATTGTTATTACGCCGCTGCGGCCGGCCGTCATCTTTTCCCGAACTCCCTGGATAAACAGCTCAATTTCGTCGTGAACCACAGTGGCTGAGTTGTTGGCAAGCTGTCCCAACAGCTCACTGAAGGAGTCCCGTTGTGTTATCGTGTCTTTGTTTACCGATTTGTTGTTCACCGAAAAACCCCTCCTTACCTGCGCCGTAAAACAACTCCGATAATCAGGCCGACACCTCCTGCGATCAAGAGGCTGCGCCCCGGCCGCTGCCCGACGTATTCCCGGATTCTGGCATCTGCCTGCATATAATCAAATTCCCGAACGTAATCCGCTGATTGATCCAGCCATAGGGATGCCTGTTTTCCATACTGCGCCATGCCGTAATGCGCATCCGGATTGGTTGCTTTTTCGCTCAGCGCCTCAGCAGCTTTATCTAACTTATCAGCAATAATGGTTTTGACATTTTCGATGCCGGTTGACGTATCCGAATTTTTTGACTCTGGGCCGGTTTCAGCCTTGTCAGTTGTCCAATTGTTTATTCCCATGGTTCACCTCGTAAGTTTTTTAAAGAACAACGATTGCCGGCAATAGTGAATCCGCTCTGGATTTTCTTAGGGTTTGCGACCTGAATTTTTTCTGTAAAAATTCTATCGAAACCGATTTAGTTTCATTTCAAAAGAATCGAGGCTGCACGCCTTATTTTCCCCCAACCTTCTTGACGTCCCCCACCTTGTCCTGAACTTTCCCTTCAAAATTTTCGGCTTTGCCTTCGGCTTCCAGGTCCTTGTTGCCGACTGCTTTACCGCTGGTCTCCTTGATCTTACCTTTCGCCTGGTGCATCTTGCCTTCCACTTTGTCTTTTGTGCTTGATTTCATGGTCTTCCTCCTGTTTGATTTTTGGCTGAGTAAACTTTGATGACGTCGCAAAAAGCCCAATATCTGCGACTTGAACTTTTTTCTTTGCCATCGAAAAAACGACTTTTTTCTATTCCCTCAACACTAATATGTTCAATTTTTGTGCCAAGCTTTCAACGCACAGCGCTATATTATCTATCATATTGATTTTTAATCATAATCATTTATATAAGCACTTATGAAACTGTTATAATTTGCCCTATAAAAAGAGTCGGATTTGACCTCATGGTCATATATGGCCTGGAAAGCGGCAGAAAGGCGATTATTTGACGACTTCGCAAAAAGTCCAATATCTGCGTTACGCGCAATTTCCGAAGAATCTCACGTACGGCTAAGTACGATCAATTCTTCAA